>DASYXX010000099.1:0-6891 GCA_035934395.1 Streptosporangiaceae bacterium | reverse complement strand
GCCGGCCTTCCCGGCCCCGGCCCCGGCCCCGGCTCCGGCACCCGGGCCGGCCGGACAACCCGGCCGGCTGCGGCCGCTCGGCCCGGGCCGCGAGCCACAGGCCGGCGCCAGCGTTCACCTGCTCGGCGAGCTGCAGGTGGTGCTCGGCGAGCGCCCGGTCTCGCGGTGGGTGTCGGGCCGGGGCCGCGCGGTGTTCGAGTACCTGGTGGTCCACCGGCACACCAGGGTTCGGCGGGAGCGCCTGATGGCCGTGTTCTGGCCCGACGCGTCGCCCGACGCCGCCCGCAACAGCCTCAACGTCGCGATCCACGGGCTGCGCCAGTCCTTGCGCGCGGCGGCCGGGGAGCAGCGCGTGGTGGTTCACTCCGACGGCAGCTACCTCATCGAGCCCGGCCTGGACCTGTGGGTGGACGTCGAGGTCTTCGAGGAGCTCGTGAAGTCCGCGCGGCAGCACCTGGCCAGCGATGACCCGGCCGCCGCGCAGGCCGACTTTCACACCGCGATCGGGCTCTACCAGGGTGACTTCCTGGCCGACGACCCCTACGAGGGGTGGGCCGAGGTGACCCGTGAGCACCTGCGGCTCGCCTACCTGGACTGCCTCGACCAGGTGGGCCGTCTCCGGTTCGACGCGGGCGACTACGGCGGCTGCGCCGACGCCTGCCGCAGGCTACTCGCCTGCGACAACTGCCGCGAGGACACCCTGCGCCTGCTGATGCGCTGCCACTGCCGCCTGGGCCAGCCCCAGCTCGCCCTCCGCCAGTACCACTCGTTCGTGGCCACGCTGCGCGCCGAGCTGCACCTGCCGCCGGCCCCGGCGACCACCGCGCTCGCCGCGAGCATCCGGCGCCGCGAGCGGGTGTGAGCGGGTGTGCGCCGGCTTAATCGAAAGGCCGCGCCGATTAAGTGCGAGAACGACGCCGGTTAACCGCCCGTCGGCACGGTGGATGGTGACACGCCGATCCTGAGAAAGGACCACCGCAATGGCACCACCGTTCCAGACCGCCTTCCAGACCTACGCCACCGACTTCGGCATCTCGGGCATCCTGGATGGCGCGATCACCGGGCTCACGGTCCTGGACCCGACCGAGAACAACGAGCCGACCCTGCTGCTGGAGGAAGATGACCCCTACGCGGTCAGGGTCGACTGGCAGGTAACCGGCGC
Source organism: Streptosporangiaceae bacterium (assembly GCA_035934395.1). GTDB lineage: Bacteria > Actinomycetota > Actinomycetes > Streptosporangiales > Streptosporangiaceae > JASHPR01. Next base: position 5,729 of record DASYXX010000099.1, on the reverse strand, counting down.
GGGGCTATGCAGCCTCGGCGGGACCTGGCAGGTCGCGCTGTATATCAACTCCGTCGACGGCCAGCCCGGGGCGGCACACGGCCAGCTCGGCGCGACCGTGCCGGTCGCGGTCGTCGGCTGCCAGCAGAACTACAGCGTCACGTTCACCCAGCCCGCCAACAGCGTGCCGGCCGGCCTCTACCAGTTCGTGGTGAGCATCAACCACTCACCCCAGGGCGCCACCCCGCCGCCGCCGGTCGACCAGCAGCTCACCGAGAACGTCGGCTTCGCCCAGTCCAGCCCGGTGAAGTTCACCGCGATCGTCGACGAGACGAACTGACCACCTCACCCGCAGGCGGCCGGGCGCCAGGGCCAGCAGGCCCGGCCCCGGCCGCACCCCGGAGGTTCCCGTGCGTGACACCCCGCGGCAGCTGGCAGGCAGCGCTCTCACTGAGCCCGAGGGCCAGCAGAAGTACGCCACGTTCCACGTCGAGCTGCTCATCGACGCCGACAACACGGTGCGTCGCACGAAGACCCGCCACTTCCAGACCGATACCGAGGACAGCTGGCCCGGCTGGGACGACCACCGCCTCATCGCCGTCATCCGGCGCAAGGCCGCGCTCGGCGCGGCCGCGGCCGAGCCGCCGCCCCCCGGCCCGTCCGGACCGCCGCCCATCCACGCCGAGGGGCCATCGCCGGCCGAGGAAGGCGCGCGCGGCACCTTCCGGGTCGCCGGCGAGCCGACGGCGGTGCGCCTGACGTTCCGGGTCGGCCCGCGCCTCGGAGCCGGTGACGTGGACTTCACGGCCGAGGTCGCCGCCCGCTCCCTGGCCGACGGCCAGTGCCATCCCCTCGCCCCGGCCGCCGGCACCGCCGCGGCAGGCCGTCCGGTCACCCTGGAGCTCGCCGGCCCGCCGCTCCCGCCGGGCGTGTATCGCCTGGAGGCGATGGTCATCGTCTACGGCCACCGTCACGAGCCGGGCGACAGACCGCTCGGCCGCCGCCACGCTCTCGGCGACCTCGTTCATGTCACCACGCGCCGGTCATCGATTCGCAGCGCGACGTAGCCCTGCTTGACGGTTTCTCCCGGCGGGGGTAAAAGACGCTAGGCGGCGCGCTCAGCCTTCGAAAGGAGCGGACCGTGGATCCGATCTCGCTCGTCGTCGCGGCGCTTGCCGCGGGAGCGGCCGCCGGGCTGACCGACGCCGCCAGGTCTGCAGTCGCGGACGCCTATGCGAGCCTGAAGGCGAGGCTCCGCCGTCACATCGCTGGCGACCGTGACGCCGAGAACCGTCTCGACGAGCTCGAACGGCAGCCCGGCGCCGACACGGGCCCGCTGGCTGAGCGGTTGCGGACGACAGCTGCCGATCGCGACCGCGAACTCATCGCGACGGCCCGCGCCGTGCTGGAGCGGCTAGACCCCCAGGGAGCCCGTGCGGGAAAGTACGACGTCCGCATCAGTGGCGGCAAGGGGATCGTGGTCGGGGACCACGCCACCGTCACGATGAACTTCTCCGACGATGACTAGAAGATCTCGCCGGGTCCACGTCGCAGGGGGCCGGGGGGTCGTGGTCGGCGACTACGCGACCGTCTTCCAGAGCTTCACCCAGAGCCCGCCGTCGATCGCCTCGTTCATCCGCTCGGCGCAGTTCCGCGCGCTCGTGGACGATCGCACACAAGGCTTCGTCGGGCGGGAGTTCGTCTTCGAGGAGATCCGCCGCGTGCTCGGCGGAGCGGAGTTCGCGTCGGGCTACGTGGTCATTCGCGGCGAGCCGGGCATCGGCAAGACCGCGCTGGCCGCGTCGCTGGTCGTCAGCGGCGGCTACGTCCATCACTTCAACATCGCGCCCGAGAACATCCGTTCCGCGGGCCAGTTCCTCCAGAACGTGTGCGCCCAGCTGATCGTGCGATACGGGCTGGAGCACGCCACGCTGCCCCCTCAGGCCGCCGAGGACGCCGGCTTCATGTCCCAGGTGCTCGCCGAGGCGGCCGAGGTGGCCCGGCGCCAGGGCGATTCACCCGTGGTCGTGGTCGTCGACGCCCTCGACGAGGCCGAGGACACGGCGCTTCCGACGGCAGCGAACCGGCTCTACCTGCCGCGCGCCCTGCCGGAGGGCGTCTTCTTCGTCCTAACGACCCGCGAGGAGGCGGATTACCGGCTGGACGTCGACCATGCGGCCGAGATATCGATCCGGGACGACGATCCGGCCAACCGCCGGGATGTCGAGCGTTTCATCGAGGGGTTCATCGACGACCACCAGGATGCGATGCGGGCTCGGATGGCCGAGTGGGAGGTCAGCCCGGAAGCGTTCGTCGAGCAGATGACCGGGTTGTCTGAGGGCAACTTCATGTATCTCGTGCACGTCCTGCCGGAGATCGCCGGCGGGCGGCTGAGCCGGGAGACCGTCGGCGACATCAGCGCGCTCCCGCGCGGCCTGAAGAGCTACTACCAGCGGCACTGGCGCGACATGAAGGACCTGAACCCGGAGCGGTTCGCCACTCTGCAGCGTCCGGTGCTGTGTTTCCTGGCCACCAGCCGCGAGCCGGTCACGATCCCGCAGCTGATGGAGTGGACCCGGCTCGAGCCGGGCGACGTGCGCGGCGTGATCGACGAGTGGCGCGAATTCCTCAACTCCGATCCCGAACCGCCGCCGCGTTACCGCGTCTATCACCGCAGTTTCGCCGAGTTCCTCGACGAGCAAGAAAACCTGCGGTGGTACCACTCGAAAATTGCCGGAACCGCCCTGGGCAAGGTTCCGGGATTCCTCGATACTCCAGGGTGATGACGGGACCGGACAATCCGTTCGCCGTCCTCAGCGGCTATGAGCTGCGGAACCTGGCCGCACACCTGGAAGCCGCGGGCGAGGCGGCCATGCTGCATCGCGTGCTGGACACGGCGACGAGCGCCGGCCGCAACGCGTGGTACGAGGTCCATTTCGCGCTGGACGACCCGGGCGACTACGCGGCCGACGTGCAACGGGCGTGGCGGCTGGCCGAGGCGCAGTCGGCCCGGGAATGCCCGGCCGGGAGGCCCGCCCAGGCGCTGGGCCTGCAAGCCCGGTACGCGCTGATCGCCGCGTCGCTCAACAGCCGCGCCCAGCACCTGCCGTCAGAACTGCTTGTCGCCGCGCTGGAGCGCGGGCTCTGGAGCCCACGGCGGGCGATCGCCTACATCTCGCAGCTGCGGAGCCCGGCCGCCCGGGCCGGGGCGCTGGCCGCGATCGCGCCGCACGTTCCTGAGCCGTCCCGCGGTGACGCGCTGCGGGACATGATCGCCGCCATGTCGGCTGACGGTGCGCCGGCTCCCGGGCTGTTCGCCGGCCTGCCGCCGGATCTCCCCGGGCCGACAGCAGATCAGGCGCTGACCATCGCGCGGTCACTGGGCGATGCGGAGTCCCGGGCACTGGCATTGCACGCGCTCGCGTCCCGGCATCCCGAAGGATCCCGGCCGCGGATTCTCCGGGAAGCCCTGGACGCGGCCCGTGGTATCCCGGCCGCCACACGGCGCCTCGAGGTTCTTTCCGAGCTGCTGCCCTCGCTGCCTGAGTCATTGCGCGAGGACGCCGTCGCCGCGGCGGTGGCGGCGGCAGGCGCGGATCTTGACCGGGAGCCTGCCGGGGACCGCGCGTGGCCCCTGCTTCGCATGGCCGCCTTCCTGACCGAGCCGCAGCTGCGGGAGGCGCTGACGACGATCCGCTCGGTAAGTAGCTGGGAGGATCGCACCCGCCTCACAGCCGGCCTTGCTCCGCATCTCACGGCGCGCCTGCTCGATGAGGCCCTGGAGTACGCGCGCTCCGCGCGGTCAAAGCAGGAGCGCGTGAGGACCCTGGCCGCGCTCTCGCCTCATTTTCCGGCCCGCCAGCGTGAGCGGATCCAGGACGAGGCGCTGGGCCAGGCGCGGGCGCTGCGGATCGACCTGGGACGACCCGGCGCGCTCGCCGCGGTCGCCTGCGCGATGCCGCCGCCGCGCCGCGAAGCGGTCGTCGACGAGGCGCTCGAGGCCCTGAGCCGGCACCCGTCATCGGCGGCCGCCCCGCTGACCGAACTCGCTCCGCACCTGTCACCCCGGCAGCTGGCCGCGGCGCTGCGGGTGGCGCGTTCGATCGGGGAGTCCAGCCCGAGGCTCGAGGCGCTGACCGCGCTCTCCCGTCATGCCCCGCCGCGGCTGAGGGGAGCGGCGATCCAGAGCGAGCTGTCCGCCGCGCGCGATCTCTGGCCCCCGTTCGCGGTGCGGGCGCTGGCCGGCCTCCTGCCGGGCCTGCAGCCAGCGACGCGCGCACGCATCGTCCGGGAGGCGGTCGAGCGGATATGGTCGGTGCCGTCCTACGAGCACCGCCTGAAAGCGCTGGCCGCGCTGGCGCCGCACCTGACCGACGAGCTGTTGCGCGAGGTGATCAACCAGGCCCAGAGGATCGACGATGGCGGGCCCCGCAGCCTCCTGCTCCTGTCGCTCGCGCCGCATATCGCCGCGCCGCTCGAGGACGACGAGATGCGGCGGGCGATCACGGTGGCCTCGGGGCGGCGGAATTTCACTGACCGGGTCCCGATCCTGGCCCGCCTGGCTCCCCACCTGCACGGCGAACTGTTCGAGGCGGCGCTCGGCGCGGTCGAAGGCGATCCGGGGCGCGAGTATGGTGACGTCGACTCATCGAAGGCGCAGGTGATCGAGGCTCTTGCCCCCCGGCTGCCCGGAAAGGAGCTGCAGCGGGCGCTGGAACTCGCGTTTACCATCGACTCCCTCGCAGAGCGCCGACGGGGGCTCGCGGCCCTCGCTCCGTACCTGCCCGAGACGCTGATGGAGCGGGCGCTGGACGACGCCCGCACGATCGGCCACGGCGGCAGATGGAAATACGGGCTGCACGGCGACCAAGCCAGCTACCTCGCGCTGACGCTCGCCGGCCTCGCTCCGCACGTCGCGGAGCCGGCGCGCGCAGCGGTCTACGCAGAGGCGCTCGCGGCGGGCCGCGGGATCGGCTGGCCCCTGCGGCGAGCCGACACGCTGGCCGGGCTGTTGCCGCACCTTCCGGCGGAACAGGTCGGCCACGTCGGCGGCGAACTGCTGGACACGCTGCCCGGGCTGGAGTCGGCTCAGCGCACCACGGACATCCTCCGCGATGTGGCCCCCTACCTGCCCGAATCGCTGCACCAGCGGGCGCTGGAAGCGGCCCTCACCATCGGGCCCGATACCGACCGGGTGCGCGCCCTGGGCATGCTGGCCCCCCGGCTCGCCCAGCCGATGCGCGACGGTGCGCTGCGGGAGATGCACGAGGTCGCGTGCCGGGCCGACGACAGGCCATACAAGCTCGCGGACCTCGCCGACGTGCTGACGCTGGCCGAGGGCCCGTGGCGTGACCAGCTGCGGCAGGAAGCTCTGGCGACCGCGCGGGCGCTCGACTGCCGGATGGCCGGGACCGATGACGCAGTTGCCACGCTCGTCCCGCACCTGGCCGCCGCAGACCGCAACGAGGTGCTCGACCGGGCGCTCGCGGCCGCGCGGTCGACGGAGCGCTGCGAGGCGATGCTCAGGCTCGTGCCGCTGCTGCCGGCATCGGCGCAGCCCGGCGTGCTGCGTGAAGCGCTGGCCATCGCCTTGTCTCGTCGACACACCCTGGACCCGAACCGGCCTCTGGACGTGACCCTGCCCGCGGTGACGCACCTGCCGCGCGACGCCCTGAACGAGCTGTGGACCTGGGTGCTGCGCCAGCTCGCATCCGGCAGCAGGCCGATGTTCTTCCAGCGTCTGTGCGACA
>DASYXX010000092.1:0-12511 GCA_035934395.1 Streptosporangiaceae bacterium | reverse complement strand
GAGGCGCGGCGGGCGGCGCGGGTCCGGGCGCGGCCAGCCGCGACGTGACGCGCCGGTGCCGCGCGAGGTCCTGGTGCCGGTGCTGCCGCCCGGCGCCGCCGCAGTGGAGGAATGGCTTGCCGCGCGGCGCGGCGGCCGGGTCAGTCTGCGTGTCCCTCAGCGCGGCGACAAGAAGGCGCTGCTCGAGACCGTGGCCAGGAACGCGGCGGAGTCGCTCGCGCTGCACAAGACCAGGCGTGCCAGCGACCTGACCACCAGAAGCCGCGCGCTGGCCGAGATCCAGGAGGCGCTAGGGCTCGACGAGGCGCCGCTGCGGATCGAGTGCTACGACGTGTCGAACCTGCAGGGGACCCACGTCGTCGCATCCATGATCGTCTTCGAGGACGGCCTGGCGCGCAAGTCGGAATACCGCCGGTTCAGCATCCGGGGCCTGGATGGCACCGACGACGTGGCCTCCATCCACGAGGTGATCACCCGAAGGTTCCGTCGCTACCTGGAGGAACGGGAGGCGACGGGCGAGCTCGACGTGCTCGGCGACCCGGCCGGGGAGCCGGCGGCAGGCGCGGGGAGTACCGGGCCGCGCAAGTTCGCCTATCCGCCCAACCTCCTGGTGGTCGACGGCGGCCCGGCTCAGGTGGCGGCGGCCGCGCGGGCGCTGGACGAGCTCGGCATCGACGATGTCTCGGTCTGCGGCCTGGCCAAGCGCCTGGAAGAGGTGTGGCTGCCCGGCGACGACGGCCCGGTGATCATGCCCCGCACCAGCGAGGGCCTCTACCTGCTGCAACGGGTCCGCGACGAGGCCCACCGGTTCGCGATCACCTATCACAGGAAGAAGCGGTCCGCGGCCCTGACCACCAGCGAGCTCGACGGCGTTCCGGGGCTGGGCCCGGCCCGCAAGGCCACGCTGCTGAAGCATTTCGGCTCCGTGCGAAGGATCGCGGGAGCTAGCGTGGCGGAGATAGCCGACCTGCCCGGCTTCGGGCCGCGCATCGCCGAGGCGGTGGCCGCGGCCCTGCAGACCGGGGGTGACGGCACGCGACGGCCGGCCGGGCCCGGGACCGGGCCGCCCGGGGAAGTGGCCAGCTCCGCGAAGATCGAGGGGGGAGGTGCGCCGTGAGGCCGGAGGACCCGGAGCGAAGCACGCCGGAAATCGTCATCATCACCGGCATGTCGGGCGCGGGACGGAGCACGGCGGCGAAGTCGCTGGAGGACCTGGACTGGTTTGTCGCCGACAACCTGCCGCCGGACCTGCTGCCGACCATGCTGGACCTCGCCCGCCGCGCCCAGAGCGCCGTGCCGAGACTCGCGGCAGTCGTCGACGTGCGCAGCCGGGCGTTCTCGACCGACCTGAAGTCGGTCATCGGCGATCTTGGCACCGGGGGCAGCCGCCCCTTCGTGGTGTTCCTGGAGGCCAGCGACGAAACCCTGGTCCGCAGGTTCGAGAGCGTCCGCCGCCCGCACCCGCTGCAGGAGGACGGCCGGCTGTGCGACGGCATCGCCGCCGAGCGCGAGCTGCTGGCCGGGGTCCGCGGCGAGGCCGATCTCGTGCTCGACACCTCGCAGCTCAACGTGCACGAGCTGCGGGCCAGGATGCGGGCCGCCTTCGGTTTCGACGCGGGCACCGGGCTCCGGCTGAACATCGTCTCGTTCGGGTTCAAGTACGGGCTGCCGGTGGATGCCGACCTGGTGGCGGACTGCCGGTTCCTGCCGAATCCGCACTGGTTGCCCGCCCTGGCCCCGCTGACCGGCGAGGACCGGGAGGTCAGCGAGTACGTCATGAGCCAGCCGGGTGCCGCCGAGTTCCTGGACGCCTACGTCCGGGCGGTGCGCGTGACCCTGGAGGGCTACCAGCGCGAGGGGAAGCACTTGGTGATGCTCGCAGTGGGCTGCACCGGAGGGAAGCACCGGAGCGTGGTGATCGCTGAGCAGATCGCCGCCCGGCTCGGCGATAGCTGGCCCGCGGTGCGGGTGGTGCACAGAGACCTCGGACGCGAGTGAGGTCGCCGGAGATGGAGGAGCGCGCAGGACCGGAGCCGGACAAGCTGGCGGCGGCTCCGGCCGGGCGCCCGCGGAGCCGCAAGGTGGTGGCGTTCGGCGGCGGCCACGGCCTGTTCGCCTCCCTGTCCGCGCTGCGCCGGGTCACCCGGCAGCTCACGGCCGTGGTGACCGTGGCCGACGACGGAGGTTCCAGCGGAAGGCTGCGCAAGCAGTTCGGGGTGCTGCCGCCCGGCGACCTGCGGATGGCGCTGGCCGCGCTGTGCGGGGATGACGCCTGGGGCACCACGTGGAGCCGGGTCGTGCAGCACCGGTTCACCGGGGAGGCCGAGCTCGGCGGCCACGCGGTGGGCAACGTCCTGATCGTCGCGCTCTGGGAGCTCCTGGGCGACACCGTGCAGGGCCTGGACTGGGTCGGGCGCCTGCTCGGGGCCCACGGCCGGGTGCTGCCGATGGCATCGGTTCCGCTGGATCTCGAGGCCGAGGTCGAGGGCGCCGACCCGGCCCGTCCCTACGACATCAGCACGGTTCGCGGCCAGGTCGCATGCGCGACGACGACGGGGCGGGTACGGTCGATGTCACTGGTTCCCGCAGACCCGCCCGCGTGCCCCGAGGCGGTGGCCGCGGTCGGGGCGGCGGACTGGGTGGTGCTCGGGCCGGGATCCTGGTTCACCAGCGTGCTTCCGCACCTGCTGGTGCCGGAACTCGCCGAGGCCCTGGTCACTACCCGGGCGCGCAGGCTGGTCGCGCTGAACCTGGCGCCGCAGCCGGGGGAGACCGAGGGGTTCTCGCCCCACACGCACCTGGAGGTGCTCGCCGATCATGCTCCGGAGCTGACCGTTGACGTAGTGCTCGCGGACCGCCGCGCGGCCAGCGGGACCGTGGCCGAGCTGGAGAAGGCGGCCGGCCTGCTCGGCGGCAGGCTGGTGCTGGCGGACCTGGCCATGGGGGACGGATCGCCGCGCCATGACCCGCGTCTGCTCGCGGGCTGTTTTGCGCAGATATTCGAGGGGGAGTGAAGCCGAATGGCCATGACCGGCCTGGTGAAGGACGAGCTCAGCCGGATCACCGTGGTGAAGCCGTGCTGCAGGAAGGCTGAGGTTTCCACGCTGCTGCGGTTCGCCGGCGGCCTGCACCTGGCCGCGGGGCGGATCGTGGTCGAGGCCGAGCTCGACACCGGCGCGGCGGCACGCAGGCTCCGCAAGGACGTGGCCGAGGTCTTCGGCCACTCGTCCGAGCTGATCGTGCTGGCCCCCAGCGGCCTGCGCAAGGGCAATCGCTACGTGGTGCGGGTACACAAGGACGGCGAGAGCCTGGCCCGCCAGACCGGCCTCGTGGACGGTCACGGGCGGCCGGTGCGCGGGCTCCCCCGCCAGGTGGTGTCGGGGACCACCTGCGACTGCGAGTCCGCCTGGCGCGGCGCGTTCCTCGCCCACGGCAGCCTGACCGAGCCCGGCCGCTCCATGTCGCTGGAGGTCACCTGCCCGGGCCCGGAGGCCGCCCTGGCCATGGTCGGAGCGGCCAGGAGGCTGAAGATCCACGCCAAGGCGCGCGAGGTCCGGGGCGTGGACCGGGTGGTGATCCGGGACGGCGATGCGATCAGCGCGCTGCTGACCAGGCTGGGCGCCCACGACAGCGTGCTCGCGTGGGAGGACCGGCGGATGCGCCGCGAGGTGCGCGCGACCGCGAACCGGCTGGCCAACTTCGACGACGCCAACCTGCGGCGCAGCGCCCGGGCCGCCGTCGCCGCAGGCGCCCGCGTGGAGCGGGCTCTGGAGATCCTCGGTGATGAGGCGCCACAGCACCTGATCGTGGCCGGCGAGCTGCGGATCAAGCACCGCCAGGCGAGCCTGGAGGAACTCGGCCAGCTTGCCGACCCGGCACTGACCAAGGACGCGATCGCCGGCCGGATCCGCAGGCTGCTGGCGCTGGCTGACCGGCGCGCCGCGGAACTCCGGATCCCCGGCACCGAGGCGCACCTGACCGCGGACATGCTGGTGCCCTGACTTCGATAGGGTTCCATGGGGGTGTCCAGAAGAGCCGCGTGCCCTGGGCAAGAAGAACACAACGAGGAGAACACTGCTGTGACTGTCCGTGTGGGCATTAACGGATTCGGCCGGATCGGGCGCAACTTCTGGCGCGCGGTTAACGCGGGAGCCGCCGCGGCGGCGGGCGGCATAGAGATCGTGGCGGCCAACGACCTCGGGGATGTCGCCACGTTCGCGCACCTGCTCAAGTACGACACACTGCTCGGCCCGCTGGGCATGGACGTGACGGCGACCAGCGACTCGATCCGGGCGGGCGCCCAGACGATCAGGATGCTGGCCGAGCGCGACCCCGCCGCCCTTCCCTGGAGGGAGCTGGGCGTGGATGTGGTGATCGAGTCAACCGGGCGCTTCACCAAGGCCGCCGACGCTCGCAAGCACATCGAGGCGGGCGCGCGCAAGATGATCATCTCGGCTCCGGCCACGGGCGAGGACATCACGATCGTGATGGGCGTGAACGACGACGCCTACGACCCGGCGCGGCACGACGTCATCTCCAACGCGTCCTGCACCACCAACTGCGTCGCTCCGATGGCCAAGGTGCTGCTCGACAGCTTCGGGATCGTCAAGGGCTTCATGACCACGGTTCACGCTTACACCAGCGACCAGGTGCTCCAGGACTTCCCGCACAAGGACCTGCGCCGGGCCCGGGCCGCCGCGCAGAACATCGTGCCGACCAGTACCGGCGCCGCGAAAGCCACGGCACTGGTGCTGCCCGTGCTCAAGGGAAAGATGGACGGGATCTCGATGCGGGTGCCGGTCATCGACGGCTCGGTGACCGACCTGGTGGTCCAGCTCGAGCGCGAGGTCACGGTCGACGAGGTCAACGCCGCCTACCGGGCCGCCGCGGACGGGCCGCTCAAGGGCTACCTGCAGTACACCGCCGACCCGATCGTCTCCTCCGATATCGTCAGGTCCCCGTACTCGTGCACGTTCGACTCCCTGCTCACCATGGCCAACGGCGACCAGGCCAAGGTCATCGGCTGGTACGACAACGAGTGGGGCTACTCCAACCGGCTGGCCGACCTGACCGCCCTGGTCGGCGCGGGGCTCCCGGACCGGACCTGACGGCCGCCGACGATGAGGGGCATCGATGATCTGGACGTCGGGGGCGCGACGGTGCTGCTGCGCACCGACCTGAACGTGCCGCTGGACCGGACGAAGATCACCGATGACGGCCGCATCCGGGCCAGCCTGCCGACGATCACCAAGCTGGCCGGCCGCGGCGCGAGGATCATGATCTTCGCGCACCTGGGCCGCCCCACGGGCGCCGATTACGTGGCGCGGGCCGCCGGCGGGCCGTCGCTGGAGCCAGTCGCCCTGCGCCTGGCCGAGCTGCTCGGCCAGGAGGTCCGGCTGGCGGCCGATGTCGCGGGCGAATCCGCCGCCGAGGTCGCGGCAGGCCTGGCCGACGGCGGGGTCGGCATGGCGCAGAACGTGCGCTTCGAGCCCGCCGAGACCAGCAAGGACGACGCCGAGCGGGGCGGCCTGGCGCGGCGCATGGCGGCGCTGGCCGGATCCGGGGGCCGGTACGTGGGCGACGGGTTCGGCGCTCTGCACCGCAAGCATGCCAGCGTCTATGACCTGCCCGCACTGCTCCCGCACGCCGCGGGGGACCTGGTGCTCGACGAGGTCGCGGTGCTGCGCAGGCTCACCAAGGACCCGCAGCGGCCGTATGTCGTGGTTCTCGGCGGGGCCAAGCCGTCCGACAAGCTGGCCGTGATCGCCAACCTGCTCGGCAGCGCTGACCGGTTGCTGATCGGCGGCGGGATGTCCTACACGTTCCTGAAGGCCCAGGGCCATGAGGTAGGGAAGTCGCTGCTGGAGGCCGACATGCTCCCGCGGGTGTCCGAGCTGCTCGCGGAGGCGGCCCGGCGGGGCGTCGAGGTGGTGCTGCCGGTCGACCTGGTCGCCGCGACCGATTACGCTCCCGACGCCGAGCATGAGGCGGTCCCGGTCACCGCCTTCCCGGCCGACCGGGAGAGCCTGGACATGGGCCCGGCGACCCGGGAGCTGTTCGCGGACAAGCTCGCGGACGCGAAGACCGTGTTCTGGAACGGCCCGGTCGGGGTGTTCGAGTTCCCGGCCTTCGCCGCCGGCACGCGCGCGGTGGCCGAGGCGATCAGCCACGTGACCGGGCTGACGGTGGTCGGCGGGGGCGACTCCGCCGCGGCCGTGCGCACCCTCGGCTTTCCCGACGGAGCGTTCACGCACATCTCGACGGGCGGCGGGGCCAGCCTCGAGTATCTCGAGGGCAGGACGCTGCCAGGGCTCGCTGCGCTCGAGGATGCAGGGGTGCCTGCGTGAGCGAGCCCGAGGGCGCGTCAAGTGCGCCCGGAGGCGAGCGGGGGGCACCGTGAGCCGTGCCACGGCCAGGAAGCCGCTGGTCGCCGGCAACTGGAAGATGCACAACACGCACTTCGAGGCGCTGGCGCTGACGCAGAAGCTGGCGTTCATGCTGACCGGCAAGGACTTCGACGCCACGGACGTGGCCGTGCTGCCGCCGTTCACCGCGCTGCGCAGCGTCCAGACCCTGATCGAGGGCGACAAGCTGCGGCTGGTCTACGGTGCGCAGGACATCTCATCCCACGATGACGGCGCCTACACCGGCGACGTATCCGGGCGGATGCTGGCCAAGCTCGGCTGCCGCTATGTCCTGGCCGGGCACTCGGAGCGGCGCCGGTACCACGGCGAGGACGACGTCCTGGTGAACGCGAAGGTGAAGGCGGCACTGCGGCACGGCATCACGCCCATCCTCTGCGTCGGCGAGACGCTGGAGCAGCGCCGAGCGGGCGAATACGTCGCCCACAACCTCAGCCAGCTGGAGGGCGGCCTGGCCGACGTCTCCGGCCAGCAGGTGGCGGGCCTGGTGATCGCCTACGAGCCGGTCTGGGCGATCGGCACCGGCGAGGTGGCCACGCCCGAGGACGCCCAGGGGTGCTGCAGTGCCATCCGTGGCTGGGTTTCGGCCCGTCACGGGGACGAAGTGGCGGCTGGTGCGCGTATCCTTTATGGCGGGTCGGTGAAGTCTGACAACATGCCTGCGATCATGGCGCAGCCGGACATCGACGGCGGCCTGGTTGGCGGTGCCAGCCTCGATGCCGGGGAATTCGTCAAGATCTGCCGGTATCGTGAGCTGAGCGCCAGCATCTGAGCGGCCGCGCGGAGGGGACGAGAAGCAGCAGTGACCATCGCAATTTCCATCGTCCTGATCATCACCAGCCTGCTGATGATATTGCTCGTGCTGCTGCACAAGGGCAAGGGCGGCGGGCTCTCCGACCTGTTCGGCGGCGGAGTCTCGTCGAGCCTCGGGTCATCGTCGGTCGTCGAGCGGAACCTGGACCGGATCACGATCTTCACCGGGATCCTCTGGTTCCTCTGCATCGTCGGTCTCGGCCTGCTGCTCAACCGCTAAGCAGCGGTGGCGGTCAGGCCGGCAATCTCATTACGCACGCCAGGATTTCAGCGGTCTTGAGGCAAGGGGTGAGCAGTGAGTAGTGGCAACGCCATCCGCGGCAGCCGGGTCGGCGCGGGTCCGATGGGCGAGGCAGAGCGCGGCGAGGCCGCGCCTCGGGTCCGGGTCTCTTTCTGGTGCTGCAACCGGCACGAGACCGTCCCCAGCTTCGCCAGCGACGCCGCGATCCCGGAAACCTGGGACTGCCCGCGGTGCGGTTTCCCCGCAGGCCAGGACCAGGCGAATCCGCCGGCGCCCCCGCACGCCGAGCCGTACAAGACACATCTCGCCTACGTGAAAGAACGCCGCAACGACACCGACGGCGCCGCCATCCTCGCCGAGGCCCTTGCCCGCCTGCGCCGGGGGGCCTGACCTGCCTCCGGTCGGCCACCTGACCTTTCCACGGCCTGACGACATCAGTGCGCGAAGCCCTGGCGATCCTTGATAGACCCGGGGATCAGCGGCGCCGCCGGGTGCGGCTGCGAGGCCAGCAGGTGTACCTGCGCCCGAAGATCGGCCAGCAGCAGCCGGGCCATGTCCCTGCTAAAGCCGTTACGGACCACGATCCGCAGTACCGCCGTATCCTGCATATCCTGCGGGAACGTGTACGCCGGGACCAGCCAGCCCCGCTGCCGCAGCCGCTCGGACACGTCGAACACGGTGTACCTGGCGGCCGATGAGCTGGGCTCGGCCAGCTTGAACGCGAACACCGGCAGTTCGCTGCCGTCGGTCAGCAGCTCGAACGGGCCCATCGCGGCGATCTCGCCGGACAGGTACCTGGCCACGTCCTGGCACGCCTGCTGCACGCTGCGGTAGCCCTCGAAGCCGAGCCGGAGAAAGTTGTAGTACTGCGCGGCGACGTGCCCGCCTGGCCGGGAAAAGTTCAGCGCGAACGTCGGCATATCCCCGCCCAGGTAGTTGACCCGGAACACCAGGTCCTCCGGCAGCGCCGCGACGTCCCGCCACACCACCCAGCCGACGCCCGGATAGACCAGGCCGTACTTGTGCCCAGAGGCATTGATCGAGGCGACTCTCGGGACCCGGAAATCCCAGTCCAGGTCCGGGTGCAGGAACGGAGCAATGAACCCGCCCGACGCGCCGTCGACGTGAATCGGGATGTCCGGGCCGCCGGCGGCCTGGAGGGTGTCCAGCGCCTCGCTGATCTGCAGCACCGGCTCGTAGCTGCCGTCCATTGTGGATCCCATGATCGCGACCACGCCGATCGTGTTCTCGTCGCACCGGGCCGCCGCCTCGGGGCCGGTCAGGTGCAGCCGGCCAGGCACCATCGGCACCAGCCGGGGCTCGACCTGCCAGTAGCGGCAGAACTTCTCCCAGCAGACCTGGACGTTGGCGCCCATCACCAGGTTCGGTTGCCCATCCCCCGCCCCCGCCACCCTCGCCGCTCCGCCTGCCGTCCTGCGCGCGCGCCAGCGCCACAGCAGCGCCATCCCGCCGAGCATGCATGCTTCGCTCGACCCGGTAGTGGAGCACCCGACGGCAGCCTCCTGATCGCCGTGCCCGGCGCCTGCCGCGGGCGCGTGCCAGAGGTCGGCCAGTATGTTGACGCAGCGCCGCTCGAGCTCGGCCGTCTGCGGGTACTCATCCTTGTCGATCATGTTCTTGTCGAAGCACTCGGCCATCAGCTGCTGCGCCTGCGGCTCCATCCAGGTGGTCACGAACGTCGCCAGGTTGAGCCGCGCGTTGCCGTCCAGGATCAGCTCGTCCCGAACCGCCTGCAGCGCGGTGTCGGGCAGCATGCCGTGCCGGGGGATGCTGTTGCGCGGCACCCGCAGCTGGACCTCGCGCACGTACACGGGATTGATATCCAGCTCGGCTTCCGCGCCGGCGTCCTCGACGTTCTTGTGCAGTGGCATTCATCACTCCGTTTCGGGTAGCCACGCCAACTGCGTGGCACCGGCCCGCCGCAGCCCCCCTCATGCGCGCGCGGCGGTCAGCACCGCGGTGGCGCGGGCCGCGGCCGCCCGCACCCGCGGCACCGGGTCATGCCGCAGCCCGGCCACGGCGGTCAGCCCGTCGCCGATCTCTCGCCGGGCGACCACCTTCGCCGCCATCTCACGCACGCGCCACGACTCG
This sequence comes from Streptosporangiaceae bacterium, assembly GCA_035934395.1. Lineage (GTDB taxonomy): Bacteria > Actinomycetota > Actinomycetes > Streptosporangiales > Streptosporangiaceae > JASHPR01. The sequence continues at coordinate 2,923 of DASYXX010000092.1, read as the reverse complement.
TCCGCCAGGGCGGCCAGCACCGCGTCCCGCAGCCCCGGTGCGTCGACGTCCCAGGCGTAGAGCAGTGCCCGCGCCGCCCAGACCCGGAGAAAGTAACGCTGGTCCCGGCGCGGATGCGGGCCGAGGACCGAGTCAGCGGCTGGCCCGCCGAGGGCGTAGATGAGCGAGTAGTCCGCGTCGCCGCCCGCCAGCAGCTCGACGCAGCCCGCCACCAGCTGAGCCGTCCCCCGGCGGCCGCACTCCCGCTCCACGCTCTGGCGCGGCGTCAGCTCCCATGACGGGGGAGGGGGAGGCGGGTGGGGCGAGGGCATGGCTCCAGTCTCTCGCGTCAGCCCGTGTCTCGCAGGTACCGGCACAGCAGCGCCCCCTGGTCCTCGAGCACGTGCGCGAGCCGCAGCCTGGCCGCGGCCCACGGCCCGCTGGCCGTTGCCGCAGCGCCCGCGCTCCCCGCCTGGTCCGCTGACCCCGGCCCGCCCGCGCCGTCAGGTACCGTCAGGATCCGGCCCGCCCAGCCTCCCTCGAGCAGCGGGCTGATGGTCAGGCAGAGCTCGTCCAGCAGCCCGGCCGCGCTGAACTGCCCGAGCAGGTTCGGCCCGCCCTCGGTGAGCACACGCTGGTAGCCGCGCTCGGCGAGGGCGCCGATGACCGCGGTCGGCGTGAGGCTGTCCTGCCCGGCCACGACCACGTCGGCGTGCCTGGCCACGGCGGCCCTGCGGCGGTCCGGGGCTGCCGCCGTGGTCAGCACGATCGTCCGGGACCCGCCGGGCGCGAGCGCGATCAGGGGGCTGTCCGGATCCAGGTTGAGCTCCCTGGTCACCACCGCGATCGGCGGCGTGGGTGCCCGCCCGGTCCGCAGCACCGACCAGATGGCCCGTCCGGCGGCCGGCCGGTACCTCTCCGTTCGGGCCGTTGCGGCGCCCACCAGGATGACATCGGCCAGGCTGCGCAGCACAGAGAACAACAGGCGGTCCGCGGGGCCGGACAGCCCTCCGGAGCGCCCGACCAGTGACGCGGCACCGTCCACGCTGACGACCATGTTCGCCCGCAGCCACGGCCGGTTCAGCGCCTCGCCGACAGGGTAAGCGTAGAGGCCAGCCAGGGCCATGACCGTGGCCGGAGCAACCTGCCCGGTCTCGCCCGGCCCGGCCGGGTCGAACTCGGCGGGGCCGATCTCGGCCTGGGCCGCGTCGGGCGGGAAGATCTGGCGCACGGCCAGCAGTCAACCAGACCCCGGCCGGAGGCGCCGCCGCGGGCGGCGCAAGCGACGCCCGGTCAGCCCGCCGGGCCGCGCGGTGCTAGGCAGGGTCAGTCGGGGCCATCCTCGGCCCCGCGAAGGATCATGACCGAGCGGCCGGCCAGGACGACGCTGGACGCGGCCTGGTAGGTGATCGTGCTGTCGCCGGGCGTGCTCGCCGTGTCGATCAGCGCGTCCCAGGCGTCCCCGAATCGGCGGCCGGGCAGGACGAACGTCACCGGCTCGCGGTGCGCGTTGAACAGCAACAGGAAGCTCTGGTCCCGCACGGTGTCGCCTCGCGGCCCGGGCTCGGTGATCGCGTCGCCGTTCAGGAACACCCCGAGCGACCTGGCGTAGCCGGTGTGCCAGTCATTGTCGGTCATTTGCCGGCCGGTCGGGGTCAGCCAGACGATGTCCTGCAGGCCTCCGTGCGCTCCGTCGGCGGGCGCGGTCTGGCCGCTGAAGAACCTGCGGCGCCGGAACACCGGGTGCGCCCGGCGCAGCTGCGACAGCGTGCAGGTGAAGTCGATCAGGTCCTGCTGCTTCCCCGCGGCCTCCCAGTCCACCCAGGACACCTCGTTGTCCAGGCAGTAGGCGTTGTTGTTGCCCAGTTGTGTGCGGCCCATCTCGTCGCCGGCCAGCAGCATCGGAACGCCCTGCGAGCAGAACAGCGTGACCAGGAAGTTCCGCACCTGCCTGGCCCGCAGCTCGTTGACCGCCGCATCGTCCGACGGGCCCTCAGCGCCGCAGTTCCACGACCGGTTGTCGTCGGTGCCGTCGCGGTTCTGGTCGCCGTTGGACTCGTTGCGCTTGCGGTCGTAGCTAACCAGGTCGCGCAGCGTGAACCCGTCGTGACAGGTGACGAAGTTCACCGACGCCACCGGGCGCCGGGCGCTGGTCTCGTACAGGTCGCTGGATCCGGTCAGCCGGGACGCGAACTCCGGGAGCGTGGCGGGCCTGCCGCGCCAGAAGTCACGCACAGTGTCCCGGTACTTCCCGTTCCACTCCGACCACAGCGGCGGGAATTTGCCGACCTGGTAGCCGCCCTGGCCGACATCCCATGGCTCGGCGATGAGCTTGACCTGGGATACCACGGGGTCCTGCTGGACCAGGTCGAAGAACGCGGCCAGCCGGTCCACGTCGTGCAGCTCGCGGGCGAGGGCCGCGGCGAGATCGAACCGGAACCCGTCGACGTGCATGTCCAGGATCCAGTACCGCAGCGAGTCCATGATCAGCTGGAGGGGGTGCGGGTGGCGCACGTTGAGGCTGTTGCCGCAGCCGGTGTAGTCCAGGTAAGCCTGCGGGTTGTCGCGGGCGAGCTGGTAGTAGGCGGCGTTGTCGATGCCGCGGAACGACAGCGTCGGGCCCAGCGCGCCGGACTCCGCCGTATGGTTGTACACCACGTCGAGGATCACCTCGATGCCGGCCTCGTGCAGGGCCTTGACCATCGCCTTGAACTCGGCCACCATCCCGTCGGGCGCGCCGGAGGACGAATACCGGTTGTCCGGCGCGAGGAACGCAATCGTGTTGTAGCCCCAGTAGTTGGTAAGCCCCCGCTGGACCAGCCCGGGCTCGGGCACCGACTGGTGCACGGGCATGAGCTCCACGGCGGTCACGCCGAGCCGGGTCAGGTGCTCGATCACCGCGGGATGAGCCAGTCCCGCGTAGGTGCCCCGCTGTTCGGCGGGA
>DASYXX010000074.1:0-2958 GCA_035934395.1 Streptosporangiaceae bacterium | reverse complement strand
CGACCCTCGGGCCTGGGGCCGGCCCTGGCACGTGCCGAGCAACCCGCCGCGCACCCAGCGCGAGGCCATCGCCGACATGGCCAGGATCGCGGGCGTCCCGCCGGTCCGGGTCCGCGTGATGCCCAGGTCGATGCTGCGGCTCGCCGGGCTGTTCAGCCCGGTGGTGCGCGAGCTGCCCGAGGTGGCCTACCAGATGGAGCGGCCGTTCATCCTCGACTCGTCCGCCGCCCAGGCCGCGTTCGGCCTCCGGCCGACGCCATGGGAGCACGTGCTCACCGAGACGATCGCCTTCTTCCTCCGTCCTCAGGCCAGCGTCGGTGCCATCGCTCCGCGCTGATGACGCTGCTACCGGGATGGTCACGCGGTGACCGTCGGGTGAGATGATCCACGAGTGAGCGATCCGGCCGCGGTTACCGGGGACCAGGCGGGCCTGGTCTTCGCCAGCGCCCGCGGCCGGTGGGTCCTGCTCGCCACGGTACTCGGATCGGCCGTCGCCTCGATCGACGCGACCGTGGTCGGCATCGCGCTGCCCGCGATCGGCCGCAACTTCGGCGTCGGCCTGGCCGACCTGCAGTGGGTGGTCACCGCCTACACGCTGACGCTGGCCGGCCTGCTCCTGCTGGCGGGCGCGCTGGGCGACAAGTACGGGCGCAAGCGGGTGTTCCTGATCGGCGTCGTCTGGTTCGCCCTGGCGTCCCTGCTCTGCTCCGTCGCCCCGACGGCCCCGGCGCTGATCGCCGCGCGGGCGCTGCAGGGTGTGGGGGCCGCGCTGCTGACGCCGGGCAGCCTGGCCATCCTGCAGGCCGTGTTCCGGCCAGACGACCGGGGGAAGGCCATCGGCGCCTGGTCCGGCTTCAGCGGCGTCGGCACCGCGATCGGGCCGTTCCTCGGCGGATGGCTGATCGCGGCCGGGTCCTGGCGGCTGATCTTCGTCATCAACCTGCCGCTGGCCGCTCTCGTGGTGGCCGTGACGCTGCGGCACGTGCCGGAGTCCCGGGATCCCACCGATACCGCGCCGGTCGACGTGGCCGGCGGCGTCCTGGTCACCCTGGGCCTGGTCGGGCTGACCTACGGGCTGATCCAGGGGCCGAACTACGGGTGGGCCAGCGCCTCGGTGCTGATCGCGCTGATCGCGGGCGTGGCGCTGCTCGGCGTCTTCGGCTGGTGGGAGCACCGGTCCCCGGCGCCGATGCTGTCGCTGAGCCTGTTCCGCTCCAGCCAGTTCACCTCGACCAACGTCGTTACGTTCATCATCTACGGGGCGATCGGCGGGGCGCTGTTCCTGCTGCCCATCCAGCTGCAGCAGGTCTCGGGCTACAGCGCGCTGCAGGCCGGGATCGCGCTGCTGCCGGTCACGGCCATCACGCTCGCCCTGTCGGCCCGGTCGGGCGCGCTGGCCGCCAGGATCGGCCCGCGGCTGCAGATGAGCGTCGGCCCTGTCCTGGTCGGCGTCGGCATCGGACTGTTCGTCCTGATCGGCCCGTCCGGCACCTACCTCACCGAGGTGCTGCCGGGCGTCGTGGTCTTCGGGTTCGGCCTGGCCGTCACCGTGGCCCCGCTGACCTCGACCGTTATGACCGCGGTCCCGGCCGAGCACTCGGGCATGGCCTCGGCCGTGAACAACGACGTCGCCCGGGCGGCCGCGCTGATCGCCGTCGCCCTGCTGCCCGCCGCGGGCGGGCTCACCGGCAACAGCTACCGGGATCCCCCGGTGTTCTCCGCCGGATTCCACACCGCCTCGCTGGTCGCGGCCGGTCTCTGCGTGGCAGGCGGACTGCTCGCCGCGGTCACCATCCGCAATCCCTCCCCCGCCGAGGTCGCCCTCCGCCCCGCCCAGCGGCACCCCCTGCACTGCGCCATCGACGCGCCCCCGCAGCCCGTCCAGGTCCAGGGGGCCGCGAGTTAAGACGCGCAGCCGAGCGGCGGCCGGCGCGGCTCGTTTAGGGACGTCCGAGCGGTCGGCGCGGGCTCCTTTTACTGAGCGGTCGGCGCGGCTCCTGTTTACGGACGCCCGACTATGCCCGCAGAACGTGTCCGTAACCGGGTAACCGTGACCTTTTCACAAGTTCCGCGACGCAAAATTGGACAAACCGTCCCGGTTACTCCCTGGTACTTGTGAAAAGGTCCAGAAAGGCGGTGCCGAAAACCCAGGGACTGCGAGGGCGGTGCTGCCGCGAGGCGGCCCTGGGGGACCGGGCGGGGTGATCAGCCGATGAGGTGCCGGTTCTTCTCGAGCGAGCCCGGCCGGATCGTCGCCCGCGCCGAAGGCTTCGGCGCCTGCCCGCGGCCGCCACAGCCATCCGCAGAGTGGCTACATGAGTGCTGCGCCGGGGTGGCTGTCGGCGACGGCGAACAGGGGCCACTGGTCGGGGATGTCGGGGAGGTGGTGGGTGCCGCGGTCGGTGAAGGAGATGCCCGACCCGGCGACCAGGTCCTTCACCGTGCGGGTGGTGAGCACCTCGCCGGGGCGGGCCAGCGCCGCCAGGCGGGTGGCGATGTCGACCGCGATGCCGCTGACCGTGTCGTCTAGGACGTCGACCTCGCCGCAGTGGATGCCCAGTCGCAGGCGGATGCCGAGGGCGGTTACCCGGTCGCGCAGGGTGCCCGCGCAGCGGATCGCCCGCGCCGGGCCGTCGAACGCGGCGAGCACGCCGGTCTCGCCGGGGCTCAGCAGGCGGCCGCCGTGGGCGCTGACGGCGTCGCGGGCCGCGGAGGCGTAGGCCCCTGGCACGGCCGCCCGCAGGCCGGCTGGCTCGCCCGGGTCACGCTCGGCCGCCATCAGCGCACAGAGCACGCGCTCGGCGGGCTGGTGCTGGCCGGTGCCGGTCAGCAGCTCCTCGATCTGGGCGAACATGGAGTCGGTATCGCCCACCCAAAGCAGGTGGCTGCCCGGCTGCTCGAAGTACCGCGCCGCCGCGAGATGCTCGGCGAGGTAACGCCCGTGGCAGGGCGGCGAGA
>DASYXX010000070.1:0-5962 GCA_035934395.1 Streptosporangiaceae bacterium | reverse complement strand
AAGCGCGACACCTGGTCCGGGGTGCCGTGCTGGATCAGCGTGAGGATGACCCAGGCGGTGATCCCGTAGCCCGGGCGCTTGATCCCGGCCGCCGCGAACTCCTGCTCTATAACCAGCTGCTCGACGGCGCCCGCCTCCCGGCCCCAGGGCTTAGGCCAGTGCGGCATCACGTAGCCGGACTCGATCAGCGCCCGCCGCTGCGCGTCGGCGTCGAGGCCGCGGATTCGCTCGGCGACCTGCCTGACCTCGCCCCTGATCTGCTCCGCCTCGGGCGGCAGGTCGATCGCGGCCGCGCGGCGGACGCCGCGGCGCACCAGGTCGGTGACGTCCCTGGCGGCCGCCTCGGCGTCGACGACGGCGGCGATGGCCGTAGCCCGGCGCAGGTACAGGTGGGCGTCGTGCTCCCAGGTGAAGCCGATGCCGCCGTGCACCTGGATGTTGAGCTCGGCGTCCAGGCTGGCGGCCGGGACCGCCAGGGCCGCCGCGATCGCCGCGGTGTAGCTGAGCTGGTCGCCCCCGCCCGCCGCGGCGCGCGCGGCGTCCCAGACCGCCGCGGTCGCCTGCTCGGCCGCCACCAGCATGTTCGCGCAGTGATGCTTCACCGCCTCGAACGTGCCGATCGGACGGCCGAACTGCTCGCGGATCTTGGCGTACGCGGCGGCCTGGTCGGTGCACTCGCGGGCGACGCCGACCGCCTCGGCGGCCAGGAGCGTCCGGGCCAGGTCGGTCAGGACCTGGCGGCCGCCGGGCAGCACCGTGGCCGGGGCGCCGTCCAGGCTGACCCGGGCCGCCCGCCGCGCCGGGTCGATGTTCCTCGGGACCTCGGCCTTGACCCCCCCGGCCGCGGTCTCGACCACTACCACGTCGTCGCCGGCCGGCACCACCAGCACGTCGGCGAGCTGGCCGCTGATCACCACGCCCGCGCTGCCGTGCACCGTGGTCTTGTTATCCGGACCGTCGCGGACCTCCACGTCGCCGCCGAGCCCGACCGCGCCGACCAGCGAGCCGACGGCCAGGCCGGGGAGCAGGCGCTCGGCCAGGTCCGGCGCGCCGAGGGCGGAGATCACGGCACTGGCGATCACCGTGGGGACGAACGGGCCCGGGGCCACGGCCCGGCCCAGCTCCTCGGCGACGATCACCAGCTCGGGCAGGCCGAAGCCCGACCCGCCGTACTTCTCCGGGAGGTGCAGGCCGAGCCAGCCGATGTTGCCCATCTCGGCCCAGAAGCCGGGCAGCGGTTCGGTCTGCGCCTCGAGCAGGGAGCGGGCGGCCCCGCGCGCGCCGTTCTTGCTGAGGAAGTCGGAGGCCGTCTTGGCCAGGGCACGGTGATCATCGGTGATGGCGATCGGCATGACTCATACCGTACCGAATGCGGCTCGGTTTGCGTATGCCCACGACGCCGCGGGCCGGCGCCGCCCTCGGTAACCTGAGCCCTAGGAGGTGGCGCCCATGAGCGAGCCGGAGGGGCTTAGGGCGCCCCGGAGGCTGAGCGGGAGACTCTGTGCCTGACGCTGATTACGACGAGTTCGGGATGCTGAGCGAGAACGCCGACGAAGTCGGGCTGGTGCTCGACCGCGAGCCGGTCGTGACCCGGCGGTCGTTCGCGGTCGCTCCCGGCCAGGAGGTCAGCGCGATCGCCTGGGGCGAGGCCGAGCCTGAGCTGGTGCTGCTGCACGGCGGCGGGCAGAACGCGCACACCTGGGACACGGTCGTGCTCGCCCTCGGCCGCCCCGTGCTCGCCATCGACCTGCCCGGGCACGGGCACTCCGACCGGCGGACAGACCGCGACTACGGGCCGTGGCGCAACGCCGAGGCCGTAGCCTCGGTCATCGACCAGGCCGCGCCCGGTGCCGCGGGCGTGGTGGGCATGTCGCTGGGGGGCGTTACCACGATCCGGCTCGCCGCGACCCGCCCGGACCTCGTGCGCCGCGCTGTGATCGTGGATGTCAGCCCGGGAGTCGGGGACCCTGCCCGGACGATGAGCCGGGCCGACCGCGGAGCGGTCGCGCTCGTCGCCGGCCCGCCGGTGTACGACTCCTTCGAGGCCATGGCGGAGGCGGCCGTGGCCGTCAGCCCGCGCCGGCCGCGGTCGGCGGTCGAGCGCGGCGTGCGGCACAACTCGGTGCGGCTGCCCGACGGCCGGTGGACGTGGCGTTACGACCTGTTCGGCGAGCGGCCGGCCGGCCTGACCGACTTCACCGCGCTGTGGGAGGACGTCTCCGCGATCACCGCGCCGGTGATGCTGGTGCGCGGCGGGGACTCGAAATTCGTCACCGACGACGACGTCGCGCGGTTCCGGAGCCGGAAGCCCGGACTGCGCACCGAAGTAGTGCCGGAGGCCGGGCACGCAATCCAGAGCGACCAGCCGCTGGCCCTCGCGCGGCTGATCGAGGAGTTCGTATTCGGATCGCGCGACGGCGCGGCGTTATAGAGAACAGTATTCGGATAGCCCGACGGCGCGGCGTTACGGCGAACAGTCTTCGGGTGAGCCGGGCGGCGCGGCGTTACGGCGAATCGATCAGACGGCGGCCTTCTCGAGGATGTGCACGGCGCAGGCGCTGCCCAGGCCGATCACGTGGGTCAGGCCGACCTTCGCCCCCTCGATCTGCCGGTCCCCGGCCTCGCCGCGCAGGTGGGTGGTCACCTCGTAGATGTTGGCGATGCCGGTCGCCCCGAGCGGGTGGCCCTTGGACAGCAGACCGCCGGAGACGTTGACGGGGATCTCGCCGTCGCGCCACGGGCCGCGGCGGTCGATCCACTCGCCGGCGCCGCCCTCCGGGCAGAGCCGCAGGTTGTCGTAGTGGCGGAGCTCGGCGGTGGCGAAGCAGTCGTGCAGCTCGACCAGGTCGAGGTCCTCCGGGGCGACCCCGGCCGCCTCGTAGGCCTGGTCGGCGGCCTGCCGGGTGAGGGTGTTGACGTCGAACTGGACCGAGCCGCCGTCGATGTAGGGGTCGCTGGTCATGACCGAGGCCGACACCTTGACCGCGCGCCGCCGGACCTCGGCCGGCAGGGACTTGAGCCGTTCGCCGCTGGCGATCACGGCCGCGGCGGCGCCGTCCCCGGTCGGGCAGCACATCAGCAGCGTGTTGGGGTAGGCGATCATCTCGGCGTTCATGATCTCCTCGAGCCCGAACGCCTTCTGGTACTGGGCCAGCGGGTTGAGGGTGGAGTGCGCGTGGTTCTTCTCCGCCACTTTCGCGAACTGCTCGAACCCGACGCCGCCGTGCTGCGCGGCGTACTCCATGCCGGACTGCGCGAACGTGCCGGGCATCAGGCTGGTGCCCAGCACGCCCTCGATCGGGCCGACCGCGCCGTAGCGCCCCGACGGCTTGTAGGTGCGGTCGCCCGCCCCGGGCGCGGCGCCGAGCAGCCCCTGCTTGCCCATCTGCTCCAGGCCGACGGCGAGCCCGATGTCGGCCTCGCCGGCCTTGATCGCCATGGCCGCCACCCGGAACGCTGTCGCGCCGGTCGCGCACGCGTTGGACACGTTGTACACCGGAATCCCGGTCTGGCCGATCTGCTTCTGCAGACGCTGCCCCATGCCGCCGGTCTCGTACAGGCAGCCGGCCGCCAGGATGTCGGCGTCGAAGATCGTCAGCCCTGCGTCGGCGAGCGCGGCGAGGACCGCCTCGCTGCCCAGGTCGATGAGGTCCTTGTCCTTGTAGCGCATGAACTTGGTCATCGACGCGCCGATGACCCAGAGCGAGTCAGCCATTCCGCAGCCCTTTCGCGCCCGCCGGGGCGGGCCTATCTGAGTACTGATAACCAAGCTAACGCCGGCGGCCAGCCGATCGCCAGGGGCGGGACAGTGACGCCGGTCACCGCTCCGGGGCGCGCGGGATGCGGAACAGCGATTCCTGCGCGATGCTCGCGGCGAGCCTGCCGTCCCGGCCGAAGATCCGGCCGGTGTACGTGCCCCGGCCGCCCGCGGTCGACTCCGGCTGCAGGTCCATCAGGATCCACTCGTCCAGCGGGACCCGCCTGTAGAACCACACGGCGTGGTCGATGCTGGTCAGCGGGCCCCGGTAGCTGATGCCCGGCACCAGGGACAGGCCGCTGAACATGTCGGAGACGTAGGTCAGCGCGCAGGCGTGGAAGGTGTCATCGGGCAGCGGGTCCGTGGCGCGCAGCCACGCCCGCGAAGGCCAGGGCAGCTCGGGTCGGGCCTGCTCGGGGATCCGCATCTCCACCCCGATCAGCACCCGCCCGCCCGGTGTGTCCGGCAGGTCCTCCGGCGGCGTGACCGCGGGCGCGGAGTGCGCCTGGTAGTCAAAGCCCTCCTCGCCGACGTGAAAGGACGCGGTCAGGTTGAGGATGACCGTCCCTTCCTGCACCGCGATCACCCGGCGGTTGGAGTAGGAGGCGCCGTCACGGTCCCGGTGCACGATCAGCAGCACGGGCCGCGACGCGTCGCCGCGGCTGAGGAAGTACCCGTGGCACGAGTGCGCGTGCCGGCCCGCCGGCACGGTCTCGGCTCCGGCTCGCAGCGCCTGCGCGGCGACCTGCCCCCCGTAGAGCCCGCCCGGCTCGCTGCTGAACACCCCGGTGCGGAAGTAGTTGTCCTCGATGCGCTCCAGCGTGAGCATCTCCAGCAGCCCCGAGTCCGTACTGCTCGCAGACGGCGACATGCGGCTTTGATATCACAGCCGACCATGGATCAGTCAGTGACCCGGCGCGGCGATAGGCTGCCACCCGGACACCGCGAGAAGGGACGCGCGATGGGAGCACTCGACGGCCGGGTAGCCGTCATCACCGGGGCCGGCCGCGGGCTGGGCCGCGAGCACGCGCTGCTGTTCGCGGCCGAGGGCGCCAAGGTGGTGGTCAACGATCTCGGCGGCGGGCCGGACGGATCGGGCAGCGACCTGACCCCGGCGCAGGAGGTCGCCGAGGAGGTCCGGGCCGCGGGCGGCGAGGCCGTCGCGAACTCCGACGACGTCACGAGCGCCGACGGCGCCGAGCGGATGATCCAGCAGGCCATCGACGAGTTCGGCGCGCTGCACGTGCTGGTCAACAACGCGGGGATTCTGCGGGACCGCACGATCGTCAACATGACCGAGGGCGAGTGGGACGACGTGGTCCGGGTGCACCTGCGCGGCCATTTCATGCCGACGCGGGCCGCGGCCCGGTACTGGCGCGAGCAGTCGAAGGCCGGGAACAGCCTGCAGCCGTCGCTGATCAACACGACGTCCACGTCCGGCCTGTTCAACAACCCCGGGCAGTCCAACTACGGAGCGGCGAAGACCGGCATCGCGACGCTGACCATCATCGCCCAGCAGGAGCTGGGGCGGTACGGCGTCAAGGCGAACGCCATCGCGCCCGCGGCCCGCACGAGGCTGACGCTGGCCACGCCGGGCATCTCCGCCGATATCGTGCGGGCTCCGGCGGAGGGGTTCGATGCGTGGGACCCGGCCAACGTGTCGCCGTTCGTCGCGTACCTGGCCACCGCGGACTGCCCGATCAAGGGACGGGTCTTCTTCGTTGCGGGCGGCGGCATCCACCTGTTCCAGCCGTTCGCGATCATCGACAGCGTCACCAAGGAAGGCCGGTGGACGGTCGCCGAGCTCGCGACCGAGGCCGCACGCCTCGCCGACGTCCCGTTCAACCTGGGCCGCCTGCCCCTGTAGCCCGCTCCCGAGCGGCGATCACCCACCCGGCTCAACCGGGTGAAGGGCACCTTGCTAGGGCTGTAGGCCGAGCGGGGGCCCCACCACCCGGTTGAGCTTGCGGGAGCGCGGGGCTGGTGGGGCTGCTGAGACGGATGGGTGGGGCGGGAGATGCCACGTCGGGCGGGACGCCTGCCTCGGAACCCCCGCGGGCCGTGCGGTGTCAGGCAGGGCGGTAGCCGAAGCCGACGGCCTCGGTGCCCGCCGAGTCGGTGCCGACGCCGAACGTGGTCAGCGCGACCCTCATGCCGGGCGTCACCTGATCGGGCACCGGCTCCACGTCCACGATGTTCGCCTTG
>DASYXX010000065.1:0-2781 GCA_035934395.1 Streptosporangiaceae bacterium | reverse complement strand
CGACGGGATGGGCGCCGACTCCGCGACCGGTCAGGTCTTCGCGACTGTCAACGAGGACTCGAACTCCAGCCTGTACGTGGTTTCCAGCGGGACCATCACGCATTACACCTACACCCCATCGACGCTGCCGCACATGGGCGGCACCGACGCCGTAGCGGTGCTCAACGGGAAGATCCTGGTCAGCGCGTCCGCGCCGGGCACCTCCGGCAAGGCGAAGGCGTCCGCTCCGGCGGTGTTCGCGGTCACGCTGAACGCCGGGGCCAAGACCGCCGCGGCCGCTCCGTTCTTCGCTGACAACGCGACGGCCACCGGGGTCAACGCGCCGAACGCCGGCAAGAAGGTCACGCTCGCGCTCACGGACCCGGACTCGAACGGGGTCGTCCCGTCGAGCTCGCCAAAGTTCGCCGGGGACTTCATGCTGAACTCCCAGGGCGACCAGGAGCTGATCTTCTCCGGTGCCAGCGGCCAGAGCCTGCTGGTCCTGAAGATCCCTACCCCGGTCGACGACAGCGCCTGGGCGACCTCGGCCAGCGGCACGCTGTACGTGACGGACTCCGCTGCCAACACGGTCGACGCCGTCACGGGCTCGTTCACGCCGGGGACCCTGTACGCCTCGGTGACCCCGTGCAACGCCAACAGCGCCCCGACCAACTGCCCTGCGCCCGGCTTCCCGGCCAACTCCCTGGGCACGATCGATCTGACGACCGGCGCGCTCGGCAAGGTCACCGTCATCGGCCCGCTCACGCCCAAGGGCATGGTCTTCGTCCCGTAAACCCGCACGATCCCGACCCGACAGGGGCCGCCAGCACGCTGGCGGCCCCCGTCCCCGTTTGCCGTGGGGACAGACGGTGACCAGGCTTCTCGAAGTTCACCTGGATGTAACCCAACAGGGCGATCGTGGAACCCCCCGCCCGCCGCTCGGCCACGTCATCGCCCAGTGGGCCCAGCGGTGCGAAACGCGCGATGCGGCGGCTGGCACGATTTGCTGTCAAACTAGGAGAACCATGACGGCTATGGCGGGAGGCGGTGTTGTGGCCGGGGATTCCTCGGCGCAGCCGGCGGGTTTGCCGGCCGGGCTTGTTCCTGGGTCGCAGGTGGCGGGGTACCTGCTGGAGGGCCTGGTTGGTTCGGGCGGGATGGCGGCCGTGTACCGGGCGCGCGACGAGCGCCTGGGCCGGGTCGTGGCGCTGAAGCTCCTGGCGGCGGAGCTGACGAAGGACGAGGGGTTCCGCCGGCGGTTCCTGCGCGAGGCGCGGGCGGTCGCGGCGGTGGATCATCCGCACATCATCCCGGTGTATCAGGCCGGCGAGGCGGACGGCGTGCTGTTCATCGCCATGCGCTTCGTCGCCGGGGGCGATCTTCGGGGGATGGTCGGCCAGCAGGGCGCCCTGCCGCCCGGGCGGGCCGCGGCGTTCTTGTCTCCCGTGGCGTCGGCGCTCGACGCCGCGCACGCCATCGGGCTGGTGCACCGTGATATCAAGCCCGCGAACATACTGGTGGACGCGGGCCCCGGCCGGCCTGAGCATGTGTACCTGTCGGATTTCGGGCTGGCCAGGGGCGTGATGTCGTCGTCCGGCCTGACCAGGGCCGGGCAGTTCCTTGGCACGCCGGACTACTCGGCGCCGGAGCAGATCTCCGGCCAGACGGTGGACGGGCGGGCGGATCTGTACGCGCTGGCCTGCGTGGCCTACACGCTCCTGAGCGGCACGGTGCCGTTCGTGCGCGATCACCCGATGGCGTCGCTTTACGCGCATCTGCACGAGCCGCCGCCGCGGGTGACCGCTGTGCGGCCGGAACTGTCGGCCGCCGTGGACCGGGTGCTGGCCATAGCGCTGGCCAAGGCACCGGACGATCGGTACGACAGCTGCGGTGCCTTCGCCGACGCGCTGCGGGAGGCGCTCGGGGTTGGTCCGTACGCCTCGCCCGAGCCGGGCCGCCCGGCGACCGACATCGGCGTCGTGCCCGCCGGACCGGGCCGCCAGCAGACCATGCTGGAAACGACCGTCGCCGCCGGGGCGATGCCCGCCACGCCGCCGGCCGCGGCACCCGCGGCTACTTTGACGAAAGCGCTGTCCCTCCCGCCGGACTTGGCGGCGCCCGCGCCCCCGGTCCGCGCGCCGTCCCCGGTGCCGGACGCGGCGTCGGTGCCGGCCGCGCCAGGCCCGTCGGCCGGGCCGAACGCGGCGGGAACGTGGACCGCGGTCGTATCGGCGGACCGGGCTTACTACGACAGCGTGCAGGCCGACAGCACCCCGGACGCGTCGCTGATCAGCTTTCCCGACCACTTCCAGGAGCGGCGGTTCCGGCTGTCCGGCACCGAGGCCCGCATCGGGCGCCGCAGCGCGTCCCGGCACATCGAGCCGGAGATCGACCTCAAGGGCCCGCCCACCGACCCGGGCGTGTCGCGGCTGCACGCGATGCTGATCGCCGGGCCGGACGGAAGCTGGTCGGTCGTCGATCTCGGCTCGCCGAACGGCACGATGGTCAACGGCAAAGAGATCAGGCAGGGCGAGGCACGGCCGTTGCGCCACGGCGACCGCATCAACCTGGGCGCCTGGACCGTTATCACGATGACCCGCGGCTGAGCGAGCCGGAAAATACAGCCAGGCACCAAGATCGCGAAGGTGGCCCATCAGCCCGCTACAGCTCGCGCCGCTCGAAGCTGGTCAGGCCGAGCACCAGCACGAGCACGAGCCAGATGCCCGCCCAGGTCAGGTACGGCCAGGACGGCGCCGCGAGGGACATGAACGGGTTGCCCTGCGCGCCCGGCGTCTCGGCGAG
>DASYXX010000060.1:0-2798 GCA_035934395.1 Streptosporangiaceae bacterium | reverse complement strand
CCGCCACCGACTCGGCGACCCGCCGCGGCTCGTCGGTGTCCAGCGGCTCGGGCCTGCCGGTGGCGATCTGGCAGAAGTCGCAGCGCCGGGTGCACTGGTCGCCGCCGATCAGGAACGTCGCCTCGCGGTCTTCCCAGCACTCGAAGATGTTGGGGCAGCCGGCCTCCTCGCAGACCGTGTGCAGCCCCTCGCGCCGGACGAGCTCCTTGAGCGCGGTGTACTCGGGCCCGGTGCGCAGCCGGGTCTTGATCCAGGGGGGCTTGCGCTCGATCGGCGTCTGGCTGTTGCGGGCCTCGAGCCGCAGCATCCGGCGCCCTTCAGGTGCGAGTACCACGTCCCAAGGTTACGTCCGCCCATGGAAGCATTGGACGCATGCCAACGCAGTTTGACCCGCCGTCCGGGACGCGCGACTTCCTCGCCGCCGACGCTGAGCAGCGCGAGCAGGCGTTCGCCGTGATCCGATCGGTGTTCACGCAGTACGGTTTCGAGCCCTTGCAGACCCCGGCGTTCGAGCGTCTCGACGTGCTGCTCGGCAAGTACGGCGAGGACGGCGACAAGCTGGTCTTCAAGATCCTCCGGCGGGGCGAGCACGAGGCCTCCGGCGAAGCCGACCTGGCCCTGCGTTACGACCTGACCGTGCCGCTGGCCCGGGTGGCCGCCGCCTACGGGAGCCAGCTGCCGTCCCCCTACAAGCGCTACGCGATCGGCCCGGTCTGGCGCGCCGACCGGCCGGGCAAGGGCCGGTTCCGCGAGTTCGTGCAGTGCGACCTCGACACCCTGGGCTCGGCGTCGGTGCTCGCGGACGCCGAGGCGCTGTGCGCGCAGCACGACGCGCTGGCCGCGCTCGGCGTGCCCGACTTCAGCATCCAGCTGAACTCGCGCCGCGTGCTGGCTGGCCTGCTCGAGGCGTTCGGGGTCCCGGAAGAGCTCGGGGCCGGCGTGCTGATCACCCTGGACAAGCTCGACAAGATGCGGCCCGAGGCCGTGATCGCCGAGCTGGAGGGCCGCGGCCTGGCCACCGGCGACGCCGCGTCGCTCGTAACCACTATGACCGCACCCGATGCGGTCGAGCGGATCCGGCTGGTGCTGAAGCAAAGTGACGTGGGAGCGGCGGGGCTGGACGAGGTAGACACCCTGCTCTCCCTGGTCGCGCTGCAGATACCGCCCGGCCGGGTCGCGTTCACCCCGCGCCTGGTGCGCGGCCTGAGCTATTACACCGGCCCGATCTGGGAGGCGGTGGCGCCGGGCGTGCCCGGGTCCATCGGCTCAGGCGGGCGTTACGACCACCTGATCGAGCAGCTCGGCGGGCCTGACACGCCCGCGACCGGGAGCTCGCTGGGCGTCGAGCGGATCCTCCTGCTGCTCCCGGAGAGCGGGGCCGAACGTGGCCGGCTGGACGTGGCGGTCACGGTCATGGCAGAGGACTTCGCGAGGCAGTCCTTTGACTTCTCGGCGACCGCGCGCGCCGCGGGCCTGCGCTCCAGCGTCTACCTCGGCGGGTCCGGCAAGCTCGGCCGGCAGCTCAGGTGGGCGAGCGACCAGGGGGCGCGCTGGAGCCTGATCTACGGCAGCGCCGAGGACGAGGCCGGGACCGTCACCGTTCGCGACATGCGCACCGGCGAGCAGACCGCGGTCCCCGTCGGGGAGCTCGGCGGTTACCTGATCCGCGCGGCGGAGTAGCGGGTGAGCGTCGAGAAATTCCTTGATCATAACGAATGGTTCGCAGGCTTGCCCGGAGTGGTGATCGCGGCCGGGGCGCTGATCACCGACCCGGCGGGCCGCGTGCTGCTGGTGAAGCCGAACTACCGCGACTTCTGGACGGTGCCGGGCGGCATCTGCGAGCACGGCGAGCCGCCACACGTCGGCTGCGCCAGGGAGGTCGCCGAGGAGATCGGCCTCGAGCTCGGCGTCGGCGCGCTGCTGGCCATCGACTGGGCCCAGCCCTACGGCCCGGAGGCCCGCCCGATCATGCACTTCCTGTTCGACGGCGGGGCAATCGAGGATGGCGCCGGCATCGTGCTGCAGCGTGAGGAGCTTGACGACTTCCGGTTCACCGATCCCGCGGAGGTGTCCGGCTACCTCGCGCCGTACGGGGTGCGCCGGGTGGCCGCGGCCCTCGAAGGACGAGCCAGCGGCGCGGCGGTCTATCAGCCGACGCGGGCGATCTGACCGATCAGCTCGCCGGTTCCCGCCACGCTGCGCCACCGGCGCGCGCCGAGCACGTCGGCCAGATGGCGCTCGGCCCCCCCGACCGCGTCGGCGACCGTGACCGGCCGGCCGGACTCCGCCGACAACGTGGTCACCGTGGCGTCGCTGATCCCGCACGGCACGATGCGGTCGTACCAGGACAGGTCGCAGTCGCAGTTCAGCGCGAAGCCGTGCATGGTGACGCCCCGGGACACCCGGATCCCGATCGCGCCCACCTTCCGGTCCTGCCCGCCCGCCTGGCCGCGTACCCACACCCCGCTGCGTCCCTCGACCCGCTCGGTGCGGACGCCGAACTCGGCGCAGACACCGATCAGCGCCTCCTCGATCGCCCGCACGTAGGCGATCACGTCGATCGGCTCGTCCAGCTTCACGATCGGGTACCCCACGAGCTGCCCGGGCCCGTGCCAGGTGATCTTCCCGCCGCGGTCGACGTCGATCACCGGCGCGCCCGGGTCGCCGGCCGGCCGGTCCAGCGGGCTGGTCCGCTTGCCCGCGGTGTAGACGGGCGGGTGCTCGAGCAGCAGGCAGCAGTCGGGGATGCCGCCGCCTACGCGCCGCTCGTGCAGCTCCCGCTGCAGGTCCCAGGCCTC
>DASYXX010000052.1:0-5599 GCA_035934395.1 Streptosporangiaceae bacterium | reverse complement strand
GCTGCCCGGGGGGGAGCGGGCGGGGGAGTCCCCGGCGGCGGATGCGCCGACCCGACGGCAGCCGCAGCACGCCCGGCATCGTGGGCTCCCAGGCAGCGATCACGCAAGGGAGCGTAGCCTTCGTGGCTTCCCTTGCCGCTGGTACCTGGATCCAGGCAGCTGGCCCCGGCCCGGCACGCCCCAGTGATCACCGACAGGGGGCGCCTGGCGGGCAGGTCAGCCGATGTTGTGGCGGTGCGCGTAGCCGATGGCGGCGGCCCGGTCCCTGGAACCCGTCTTGGCGAAGATCCGGCTGATGTGGGTCTTGATCGTGTGGTTGCTCAGGAACAGCTGCGCCGCGATCTCCGGGTTGGTCAGCCCGCGCGCGATGAGGCCGAGGATCTCGGCCTCGCGCGGGGTCAGGTCGTCGGGAGCGGGCACGGGCGCCGGGGCGGGCTTCGAGGGTGCCGCCGTCGCGGCGAGCAGCGTGGCGTGCACCCGCGGGTCGAACACCGTCAGCCCGCCCGCCGCCGCGCGCAGCGCCTGGGCGATGTCGGCGTGGTCGGCGTCCTTGGTGAGGTAGCTGCGCGCGCCCGCGTGCAGGGCCTCGAGGACCGAGCTGTCGTCGGCGTAGGTGGTGAGCACGACCACGGCGACGTCGGGGTGCTCGGCGGCCAGCCTGCGGGTGGCGCCGATGCCGTCCAGGACCGGCATGTGCAGGTCGAGCAGGATCGCGTCGGGCTTGTGCTCGGCCACGAGCCGCAGCGCCTGCTCCCCGTCCGCGGCGGCGCCGACCACCTCGATCCCCGGGAGCCCGTCAAGCAGCAGGACCAGGCCCTCCCGCACGCTGGCCTGATCGTCCGCGATCACGATGCGCAGCGGCGCGCCAGCCTGCTGGGATGTCATGACGTCATGGTCTCAGGCTGAGGCGCACCCGGGCGGGGCAGCTCGGCGGTCACGATCCACTGGCCGTCGCGGCTCCCCGCCTCGAGGGTGCCGTTCAGCAGCCGGAGCCGTTCCCGCATGCCGGTCAGCCCGTAGCCGCCGTTGACGGTGCTGACGTCCGCCGGGTCGCCGGCGCCGGCTCCCGGGCCCAGGTCGTTGCGCACGGTGAGCCGGACATCGGCGTCCCCGTAGTCAAGGCGGACCGTGACGCCCTGCCCGGCCGCGTGCTTGGCCGCGTTGACCAGCGCCTCCTGGGCGATGCGCAGCAGCGCGACCGTGGCGTCCGGCGGCAGGGCAGCGGGGACGCCGCCGGTGTCGAAGCTGACCGCGACGCCGTAGCGCTGCGCGTACGCGTCGGTCGCGCGGGCGAGCTCCTCGCCCAGCGGCAGCGTGTCGGTGCGCAGCGCGTGGACCGCCCGGCGGGTCTCCGTCAGGCCCTCGGCGGCCATCTGCTGGGCCGCGGCGAGGAACTCGCCCGCCCGGTCGGGGTCCTTGTGCAGCACCGACCGCGCCGCCTGGATCTGGATCCCGAGCGCGCCGAGGGAGTGCGCCAGCACGTCGTGGATCTCCCGGGCGATGCGCGCGCGCTCGTCGAGCAGGTCAGCCCGGCGCTGCTCGGCCTCCAGCTGCTCGCGCTGGGCCAGCAGCAGCGCCGCCTGCTCGGCCTGCACCCGGTAGACGCCCCGGTTGCGTCCGACCAGCAGGCCGGAGGCCGCGATCGCCGGGAGCCCGAGCAGCGCGCCGTAGCCACTGCCGAAGGCCAGGCCGCTGACCTCGATCGCGAGGACGCCCGCCGCGGCCACGGCCAGCGCGGGCGCCAGGTCCAGATCACCGCCCGCCACCACCGTCGCGACGAACCCGAAGGCCACCATCGCCGTGCCGCCGCCTCCCGCGGCGGACGCGAACCCCGCGGCAGCGGCGATCACACCGAGGATCACGGCCAGCGCCCTGGCCCGGTGCCGCGCCAGGCCGGGATGCACGTCGACCAGTGCCCACGCCACGAAGCCCGCGCCGAGCAGGCAGTAACCCGCGACCTGGACCGGCTCCGCGAACGGCACCGGCCTGCCGGACCGCCCGGTCGGCGGCGCGATCACGAACGCCAGCAGGCCGAGCCACGCGAAGCCGAGGACGCGGCCCAGCCAGTTGACGGAGCGGAGCATTCCTCCAGTATCGGCCGGGCGCGGCGCCGGCACGTCCGCCCTCGGGCTGAACCCGCGCCCCCGACCTGGTACCGCCCGGTACCAGGCCCGCCCACACCAGATCATGCCGACGGCCAGCCATTGCTCCGATCCGGAAACGCGCGCAGACGGCGATCGTGAAGTCGTCAGCGAAACCCCGAACCCCAGGGAGCACGACATGCTTTCCGAACTCACCCAGGCCGAGATCATCAACGGCGCGGTGCTCGCCACCGTGCTCGCCAGCGACCTCGGCAGCGCCAGGAAGATCGGGCCGGTGCGGCTGCTGCGGCCCGTGATCGCCGCCGCCGTCATCGTCCCCCTGTTCGTCAGCCAGCCGGTCACCCACGGCACCGGCCTGGTGGTGGAGATCGCCGGCGCCGTCGCCGGCCTGCTCGCCGGGCTGGCCGCCGCCGCCCTGATGCACGTCTACCGCAGCCCGGAGACCGGCAAGCCGGTCAGCCGGGCCGGGTGGCCGTACGCGATCTTGTGGACCGTGATCGTCGCCGGCCGGGCGGCCTTCTCCTACGGCTCCGTGCACTGGTTCAACGCCCCGCTGGTCAGCTGGGCCGTCGCGAACCAGGTCACGGTCGCGGCCATCACCGACGGGCTGATCTTCATGGCCATCGTGATGGTGCTCGTGCGCACGGCCGGGCTCCGGCTCCGGGCGTCCCGCCTGGCCGCCCCGGCTCTCGCAGCGCAGAACGCCTAGCCACCGCCCGCCGTGGCCGGCCAAGCCCGCCCCGCCACCCAGCGTTAGGTCAAAGATGTTTTATCTGCCTAACGCAGGGTGGCGCAGGCGGGCACGTCCGTTGCGGAGGCCGTGCTTCCCACTCACCTGCTGGGCGCCCTTCCGGCTCGTTCGTGGTGTGGCACACTCGCATCTGTGCTGCGCGCCTTCTGTCAGGTCGATGTGTTTACCACGACGCCCTACCTGGGCAACCCGGTCGCCGTCGTGCTCGACGCGGACGGGCTCGCCGACGAGGACATGGCGCGGTTCGCCCGCTGGACGAACCTGTCGGAGACCACCTTTGTCGTGCCGCCGGACGCGGACGGCGCCGACTACCGGGTCCGGATCTTCACTCCCGCCGTCGAGCTGCCGTTCGCTGGCCATCCGACCCTCGGAACGTGCCACGCCTGGCTGTCGGCGGGCGGCACGGCCAGCCGGGACGGCGTGATCGTGCAGCAGTGCGGGGCCGGGCTGGTGCCGATCCGCCAGACCGCCGACGGGCTCGCGTTCGCCGCGCCGCCGCTGCTGCGGTCCGGGCCGGTGGACGACCCGCTGGTCGACCACCTCGCCGTGGTGCTCGGCATCGACCAGGCCGCGATCGTGGACTCCCAGTGGGCCGACAACGGGCCGGGCTGGGTGGCCGTCCTGCTCGGCAGTGCCGAGGAGGTGCTGGCGCTGCGGCCCAACGTCACCGACCTGGACGTGGGAGTGGTCGGCCCGTACCCGGCGGGCTCGCCCCAGGCGTTCGAGGTGCGGGCGTTCTTCCCGGTCTACGGGGCGACGGCAGAGGACCCGGTGACCGGCAGCCTGAACGCGTCCCTGGCCGAGTGGCTGCTCAGAACGGGCCGCGCCACCGCCCCCTATGTCGTGAGCCAGGGCACTGCGCTCAGGCGCGAGGGCAGGGTGCACATCTCCGTCGATGACGCGGGCGCGATCTGGGTCGGCGGCGGCACAGTCACCTGCGTGACCGGCCAGGTCGACCTGTAGCCCGCCAGAAAACGACTGGCGAGGCTGCCTGGGTGCGGCCCCATACTGGGCCGCATGCACAGCGACGACATCCGCGAGATCTTCCTACGGTTCTTCACCGAGAGGGAGCACGCGCGGATCGCGTCGGCGTCGATCATTCCCGCCAACGACCCGACGCTGCTGTTCATCAACGCGGGCATGGCCCCGCTCAAGCCCTACTTCCTCGGCGAGGCGCTGCCCCCTGCTCCGGACCTGTGCAACGTGCAGCCCTGCGTGCGCACGGTCGACATCGGGGACGTCGGTGACCGGCACCACCTGACCTTCTTCGAGATGCTCGGCAGCTGGTCTGTCGACCACTACTTCAGGTCCCGGGCCGTCGAGCTCGCGTTCGAGCTGCTCACGCAGGGATTCGGGTTCCCGGTCGAGAGGCTGTACGTGACCGTGTTCGCGGGCGACGAGAAGCTCGGCGTTGCCCCGGACGAGGAGTCGGCTGCGGCCTGGGAGCAGGTGGGCGTGCCCCGGGACCACGTCGTCTACCTGGGCGCGGAGGACAACTTCTGGTCCGCCGGGGATACCGGGCCATGCGGGCCCTGCACCGAGGTCTTCTACGACACCGGCGCGGAGCACGGCCCCGGGTACCGGCCGGGCGGCGTGTTCGACTCCGCGGGCCGGTACATCGAGATCTGGAACGCCGGGGTGTTCATGGAGTTCAACCGGCTTCCGGGCGGCGTCCTCGAGCCGCTGCGGTTCACCAGCGTGGACACCGGCTCCGGCCTGGAGCGCATGGCCATGGTGCTGCAGGGCCGGGACTCGGTCTACGAGACCGACCTGTTCGCCCCGATCGTCGCGGCCGTCCAGGACGCCCTCGCGGGGACCGGCGCGCGGCAGCGGGACATCCGGATCGTCGCCGACCACGTCCGCGCGTCGACGTTCATCCTCAGCGAGGGCGTCGCGCCCTCGAACGAGGGCCGCGGCTACATCCCGCGGCGGCTGCTGCGGAAGGCGATCGCCGCCGCGACCCAGGCCGGCGCCATGGACTTCGACCTCGGCGACGTCGCCGAGGTCGTCATCGAGCGCATGCGAGGCAGCTACCCGCAGCTCTCCGCCGGCCGCGACCGCATCCTTGACCTGCTGGCTCGCGAGCAGCGCGATTTCGGCCGCGTGGTCCGGCGCGGCCTGGACCGGCTCGCCGCGCTCGACACCGGGCCCGGCTTCGAGATCACGGGCGAGGACGCGTTCACGCTGTTCGCGACCCACGGCATGCCGTCGGACCTGATCCGGGACTTCGCCGCCGAACGAGGCGGATCGCTGGACGAGCGGCGGTTCGCCGAGCTGTTCGACGAGCACCGCGCGCTGTCGCGTGGCGCCCTCACCGAGCCGGGAGACGAAGCCGGGCAGGGGCCCGGGTCCGGGGCGGACGCGCAGGTCCTCACCGCGCTCGGCCTGGCCCCGACGCGCTTCCTCGGCCATGACCGCCTCACGGCCACCGGCCAGGTCCTCGCCCTGGCCGACCAGCACGGCCTGGCCGACCGGCTGACCGCCGGGGAGAGCGGCCTGGCAGTCTTCGACCAGACCCCGTTCTACGCCGAGGGCGGCGGCCAGGTCGGCGACACCGGCCAGATCACGGGAGAGGGCTTTTCGGCCCGGGTCACCGACACCCGGAGCGCCGACGGGCAGCACGTCCACGCGGTCGAGGTCACCGCGGGCGCGCTCGGCCGCGGCGACACCGCCGAGCTCGCGGTCGACGCGGCGCGGCGGCGGTCGGTCATGCGGAACCACTCCGCGACCCACCTGCTGCACGCGG
>DASYXX010000033.1:0-6052 GCA_035934395.1 Streptosporangiaceae bacterium | reverse complement strand
CCAGCGCGAGCGGGTCCCTGGAGTCGGGGGCCCCGATGACGTCCAGCAGCAGCGCCGCGTCCGCCACGGTCCTGGCCATCGGCCCGACGTGGGAGAGCGTGCCGAACGGGCTCGGCGGGTACACGGGAACCCGGCCGTGGGTCGGCTTGAGGCCGACGATGCCGCAGAAGCTCGCCGGAATCCGGATCGACCCGGCGCCGTCGGTGCCCACGGCCAGCGGTCCCAGGCCCGCGGCCACGGCGGCCGCGGCGCCTCCGCTTGACCCGCCCGCCGTGCGGCCCAGATCCCAGGGGTTGCGGGTCACCCCGGTGAGCGGGCTGTCGGTCACGGCCTTCCAGCCCCACTCCGGCGTGGTGGTCTTGCCGAGCAGCACGGCCCCGTGCTCACGCAGCCGGGCCACGGCCGGAGCGTCCACGGTCCACGGGCCGGCGCTGTCGACGGTCCGCGAGCCCCGCAGCGTCGGCCATCCGCTGGTCAGCAGCAGGTCCTTGACCGAGGTGGGCACGCCGTCCAGCAGCCCCGCGGGCTCCCCCGCGGCCCATCTCCGTTCGGACGCCCGGGCCGCGGCGAGCGCCTCGTCGCCGCGGACGAGGCAGTAGGCGTTGATCGCCGGGTTCGCCCTCTCGATCTGCGCGAGCACGGCCTGCGTCGCCTCCACCGGCGACAGCTCACGCCGCCGGTACAGCCCGAGCAGCTCGGTGGCGCTGAGCCCGATGATGTCCCGCACCGGCTGGTGCCCGCCGGTCAGGTCAGCCGCCGCTCGGCCGCCCACCGGGTCAGCTGGTGGCGGGTCGAGAGCTGGAGCTTGCGCAGCACCGACGAGACGTGGCTCTCGACCGTCTTGACCGAAATGAACAGCTCCCGTGCGATCTCCCGGTAGGTGTAGCCCCGGGCGATCAGCCGGAGGACCTCGCGCTCCCTGGGCGTGAGCTGGTCGAGCTCGGGATCGAAGGACGGGCCGCCGCCGCTGGCCGCGGGGATGGCGGAGAACGCGTCCAGCACAAAGCCGGCCAGCCGTGGCGAGAAGACCGCGTCACCGGCCGCCACCCGCCGCACCGCGTCGACCAGCTCGGCACCGGAGATCGTTTTCGTAACGTAACCGCGCGCGCCCGCCCGGATGACCGCTATCACGTCCTCGGGCGCGTCGGACGCCGACAGGGCCAGGAACCGGACCTGGGGATGCGCGGCCTTGATCGCCGTGACCACGGCCTGCCCGCCGCCGCCGGGCAGGTGCACGTCGAGGAGGACGACGTCAGGGAGGCTCTCGGCGATCCGCGCGATCGCGGGCTCGACGTCGTCCGCCTCGCCCACCACCTCGACCTGGCCGCCGAGCTCGGACCGGACCCCGGACCGGAACAGGCCGTGGTCGTCCACGAGGAAGACCCTGGGACTGCCGTCTGGCCTGCTCATGTGCGGCTCGGCTGGCGCTCGCCGGCGGTCCGGGGCCCGGTGGTTCGGGGCATCGTCAGCGACACCTCGGTGCCCTCGCCAGGGACGCTGCGGACGGTCACGGAGCCGCCGCGGCGCGCCATCCGGCCGTGGACGGACTCCGCCAGCCCTTTCCGGTCGCCGGGCACGGCCTCGGGGTCGAATCCCTTGCCCCGGTCGCGCACGAACAGCGACACCGCCGCGGGCTCGACCTCAGCGAACAGCGAGACCACGTCGGCGCCGGACCACTTCGCCGCGTTGACGGTCGCCTCGCGCGCGGCGGCCAGCAGCGCGCCGAGGTCGTCGTCGAGCTCGCAGTCGCCGACTGTGACCGCCTCGACGGCTATCCCGTACTGAGCCTCCACCTCCTGCTGGATCACCCCGACCCCGTCGGCCAGCGTCATGACGTCCAGTGAGCCGGGCGCCCGTCCCTCGAACAACCAGGACCGCAGCTCGCGTTCCTGCGCCCGGGCCAGCTGGACGACCCGCTGCGGGTCGTCCGCGCGGCGCTGGATCAGCGCGAGCGTCTGGAGCACCGAGTCGTGCAGGCGCGCGGCCATGTCGGCCCGCTCCTCGGCCCGCGCCCGGGCCTGGCGCTCGACCACGAGATCGCGGGCGATGCGCAGCCACCAGGGCCCGAACCCCACGACGATCGCGGCGATCACCAGCGCCACCCCGCCGAGCGGCCGCAGCAACGCCGAGGCGCTGTGCCCGGACAGCAGCACGGCCAGGCCGCCGAGCAGCAGCGCGACGGCGAGCAGCACGCGCAGCACGATCCGGGACCGCCCTTCGCCCCCGGTCACCGACATCACCGGCTCGGCCAGCTGACGCATCGCCGCCTGCTCGTCCGCCGGGGCGTTTCTCCAGATCAGCACGATGCCAGCGACGCACAGGCCGAGCGGCCAGACCAGGTTGCTGAGCCACCCTGCGTTCAGGACGCTGACGATGATCCACGCGAAGAACGACAGCGACCCGATGCCGGCGGCGACCGCGAGGCCCCGCCCGTCGGTCACGGCCCGGCCGGCGAGGTTGCCGTCCGCGCCGTCGGCCGGCACCAGCAGCCAGGCCAGGACGTAGCCGACCGCGAACGTGCCGCCGGTGAACACGGTGGCCACTACGAACGCGATGCGCATCACGTTGACGTCGAAGCCCAGCCGCGCCGCCAGCCCCGCCGCCACCCCGCCGGCCAGCCGGTCTGATTGCCGTCGCCGCAGCGGCCCGCGGCCCCTCGGGCCCCGCCACCGGAGCAGGCCATGGCGCCGGTAGCGGTAGCGCGGCCAGCCGGTTGGTTCCTCCATTGCTCCATCATCGCGCCAATTCGGGGTGGCCGGCCATCCGGGCGAACCCTGATCCTCCGGGTGGATCATCAGGGTCGAGCCGGGGGTCTTCCCGATAGCCGCGCCGGGCTCACCGCAGCAGGCTGGAGGCATGAACACAACCACGGCAAGCCCGGAAACCGACACCAAGTCCACCATCTACCCAGAAACCAGCGCTCAGACCCGGCCCCAGCCGCTCTACCGGCCGTTCCAGGACCGGATGCTGGCGGGCGTCGCGGTCGGCATCGCGCGCTACCTCGGCGTCGACGTGACCGTCGTGCGCATCGTCCTCGCGGTGCTGACCGTCGTCGGCGGCGTCGGCATCCCGCTCTATCTGGCCGGCTGGCTGCTTATCCCCGAGGAGGGCAGCGAGCAGTCCATCGCGAGCCAGTTCATCCAGTCCCTGCAAGCCCGGTCGCGCTAGTTCCCGAAACTGCCGCCAAGCAAGGAGCCATGCCGTCATGTCAGCGCCGTATAGCACGTCCTGGATGCGCCGGGCCGGTTACGCCCACCGCGACCTGCGAGTCTCTGACGCCGAGCGCGCCGAGGTCGCCGATCGCCTGTCCAAGCACTACAGCGACGGGCGCCTCGACCAGGCCGAGTTCGACGAGCGCGTCGATCAGGCGATGAGGGCCAAGACCCAGTCGGACCTGAGCGGGCTGTTCGACGACCTGCCCGGCCCCGAGGAGTCCGAGCCAGCCGGTGCACCGAGGACCGCCAAGGTCGCGCCGCGGCGGGACGGGCGCCCGCGCCGTCGCCACCCCGTCCTGTTCTTCGTCCTGATGGTCGTGGCCTTCCTCGCCCTGTCCCACGCGCTCGTCGAGTTGTACATCCCCTGGCTGCTGATCGGGGTGCTCGCCGTCCTGTGGCTGGTCTACGGCCCCTGGCACCATCACCGCTCTTAGCCTCCCGCCCTCCCGCCCTGGCGACCTCCCGCGGGCTGCGGGGCCGTCAGCGGCCGGGCCCTGTGGCGCCAGGGCCCGGCCGCTGCGCGGTGTCTACGGCGATGCGACCGCGATCTCGAACCTGTAGCGGTCGCCCGCGGAGACGGCCACTGAGTACTCGAACAGCACCCCGTCGGCGGACCGGGTCGCGCCCTCGACCCGCAGCGCGGGCTCGCCCTCGGCGACGCCCAGGTACCGCGCGTCCTCCCGGCTCAGCGCCGTGGCGTCGATGGCCCGCTTTCCTGTTGCGGGCCGGACCCCGTAGGTATCGGCCAGCACCTGGTACAGCGAGCAGTCGGTCATGTCCAGGTCTTCCAGGCCTGGGAACAGCCGGGACGGCAGGGCGGTGCGGACCACCTGGACCGGCCGGCCGTCGACGCTGCGAACGCGGCCTAACCGCACCACGGCCTCGCCCACGCCCACCTCGACCAGCTTGGCCAGGGCCACCCCGCACGGCTCCGTACGCAAGTCGATGATCTTCGAACGGACCGTGTGGCCCGCGTGCACCAGCGACTCGTGGAAGCCGAGCCAGTGCTGGACGAAGCTCGGCGTGAGCGCGCGGCCGGTGACGTACGTCCCCTTGCCCTTGACCTTGTGGACCAGCCCGTCGCCCTCGAGCTCGGCCAGCGCCTGCCGGACTACGGTGCGGCTCAGCGAGTACTGACGGCACAGCGCCGACTCCGATGGCAGCAGGTCACCCTCGCGCCGCCGGCTTTCGATCTCCTCGACCAGGATGCGCTTGAGCTGCTGGTAATAGGGCTCGAGGGAATGTACGTCGATCCGCGGGCCGTGGTCATTCACCGGATCCCCAGCTGCTCAGCCACGGAACGTTAGGGAAAAATCGGTCTTTGAGCCTGCCGAGCTCGCCGCTGCCGCCGGTCGGCACCACTGTGGTCATGTCGGCACCCTCTCTTGTTCGGCCTGGCCTCAGCCCCGGATAGTAAGGGCCGTGGCAGATGTCTGGCACGACGAGCAGGCCGGAGCCTGGGTGCTCCGGAGGGCCGACCTGCCTCCGGCGGCGCTGCAACGTGCCGGCGCGCACCCCAGGCCGCAACCGCATCGATGTCCCACGGATGCTGGCAGAACCGCAGCTATGTTCCATCGATGCGGTTCGCCGGCGGCGCGATGAACGACATCCTGACCACCGAGCGGCTGATCCTGCGGCCTGTGACCTCGGCAGACCACGCCGCCCTGCTGGGTCACAGCTCGGCCCGATGGCCCGCTACCGCCGGACCCGCTGACCGCCGAGGCGCTCGGCGGCCGTGCCGCCCGCGGCCGGATCGGGTACCTGGCCAAGGCACGCGCCATCGTCGAGCTCAGCGAACGCGTGCTCGACCAGATGTCGCCGTTCTGATCGGCCGCCTGACACTCCGGTCAGCCAGGGCAGTCACGCGCAGAGGCTCTTGACCACCGGTTCACGTAACGCTCGCGGCTGGGCGGCCGGCCCGGCAGCGGCCCGTCGGGGCGGGCCCGCAGTCCGTCGAGGGCGATGGCGACGAGCCGGGAACGGGCGTTGCGCTCCTCCTCCGGGTCGACCGGATCGGGCGCCCGGCGGCTGAACTGCTCGATCAGCCAGGTGATGTCGAGGGGCGTGACATCGGCGCGCAGGCCGCCGTCCCGGTGCGCCCGGGCCACGATGTCCGCCAGCCGCGTCATGCCGCGGCGGGCGGTGGTCCGCATCTCTGCGGTGGTCTCGAACTGCCCGGCCAGCGAGGCGAGCGCCCCGGAGCGCAGCTCGACGCAGGCCCGGATGTATCCGGTCAGCCCAGCCCAGGCGTCATCGGCGCGGAGCGCCTCGTCGGCGGCCGCCATGGCCTGTTCCATCGCGAGAACGCAAAGGTGCTGCAGCAGCTCGGTCTTGCTGCCGTACCGGCGGTAGAGCGTGCCCATGCCCACGCCGGCCCGCTCGGCGACGGCCGAGATCGGCGCGTCTGCGCCCTGCGTGGCGAACACGTCCCGCGCCGCCTCCAGCACGGCCAGGTCATTGCGCCGTGCCTCGGCCTGACGGCCGTGCACCGAGTGCGGGCTGAGGGCGCGAGACGGCACCGCTCCACCCTACCCGCTGTCGGAGCGAAACGATCCGATAGAGTTTAGTCGGAGAGAATGATTCCGATAAGGGAGGCGGCGGCGATGCGCGCGGTGGTGATGCGGGAGTTCGGCCCCCCGCGCGTTCTCCAGCTGGCCGGGACCGCGGAGGCCCAGGCAGGCCCGGGCCAGGTGGTCGTCGATGTCGAGATCGCCAGCGTCACGTTCGTCGAGACGCAGGTGCGGGCGGGCCGACCGCCGAATCCGGCGATGCTGCCCGCGTTGCCGGCCATCCTCGGCAATGGCGTCGGCGGCACGGTGGCCGATGTAGGCGCCGAC
>DASYXX010000010.1:0-4265 GCA_035934395.1 Streptosporangiaceae bacterium | reverse complement strand
CCAGCGCGCAGGCGGCGAGCACCGGGACGGCGACCTGGTAGCTGCCCAGACCGACGAGCAGCTGGGCGGGCGCGTGCCAGCCGTCGCTGAGCCACCGCCAGGCCGGAGCGGTCGCCCGGGCCTGCACGGCCGCGCGGATCCGCTGGTCCGCGGCGACCAGCGGTCCGTCGACGAGCACGTTTACCGTCAGCAGGACCAGGACCAGCACCAGGCCGCCATTGCCAGCCGCGACGGCCCGCCGTGCCAGCGGCGAGGGCCGGCCCTGGTCGGCCCGAGCCGATGGCAGGGGGTCCCGGGGGGCGGAGCCCCCTGGTTCAAGACAGCCGCTGGCATCGGGGGGTTCCAGGGGGCTCTCCCCCTGGGCAAACACAGTCATCCGGACCGAGGTTACCGGCTCGGCGGCAGCCGGCCGTCAGCGGCCGCAGTGTTACCCAGCGTGGCGTCCTCGCCAGTCTGCGCAGGTCAGGTCCGGTTCGGCCGGAGCGGTCGAGTGTTTGCATATCGTTTGGAGTACTGTCGCGGCCATCGGCCGTTGCTGCTCGCCCCGGCCGTTACGCTGTGCGAGCCAAATCTTTACTGCGGAGGATAGATTCACCATGGCTGACGTCACCGGGATCGAGCGGACGCTGGTCCTGCTCAAGCCCGATGCTGTAACGCGGGGCCTCGTCGGGCGCGTGCTCGGGCGCTTCGAGGACGCGCTGCTGAAGATCGTCGCCTGCAAGATGGTCCGGATGGACGCCGAGCTGAACCGGCAGCACTACTTCGACCTCGAGGATCGCTTCGGGCCGGACGTCTACAACGCGGTGGCGGCGTTCATGCAGACGGGCCCGGTGTTCGCGCTCGTGCTCGAGGGGGTCGACGCGGTCGCGATCGTCCGCAAGCTGGTCGGCGCGACCTATCCGGACCAGGCGGCGCCCGGCACGATCCGCGGCGACTACGCGCACCAGAGCAAGGCCTACGCCAACGCCAACAAGCTCCCGGTCGCTAACCTGGTTCACGCGTCGGCCAACGCCCAGGAGGCCAAGCGCGAGATCGACGTCTGGTTCACCGAGCGCGACATGCACGAGTACCAGACGCTGGCGGACAAGTACATCTCCTGATCCCCGCAACTACGGGCGATCACAATCGCGGTGGCCTCATCTGGCTCTATTATCCCTGGGGAAACCGGGTAGCTGGATCGTCTAGCAGCGCGACCGCGCCTGCCGTGCTCAGGAAGGGCGTTCATGCCACTACGCATCACCGTTCTCGGCACCGGTTACCTCGGCGCGACGCACGCCGTGTGCATGGCCGAGCTCGGATTCGAGGTCCTCGGCCTCGACACCGACGAGGCCCAGATCAAGGCGCTGGCCACGGGCAGTCTCCCGTTCCACGAGCCCGGCCTGGAGGAACTGCTGCACAGCGGCCTGCGCTCGGGCCGGCTGCGCTTCACCACCAGCTACGCGGAGGCCGCAGAGTTCGGGGACGTGCACTTCCTCTGCGTCGGCACTCCGCAGCGATCGGATTCCTCGGCCGCCGATATGTCGCACCTGTGGGCGTGCGCGGACGCGCTGGCTCCGCGGCTGACCCGGCCCTGCCTGGTCGTCGGCAAGTCCACGGTTCCGGTCGGCACCGCCGAGGCCCTCGCGGAACGCCTGGCCCGGCTCGCCCCGGCCGGCGCCGCCGCCGAGGTGGCGTGGAACCCCGAGTTCCTGCGCGAGGGCCACGCCGTGGCCGATACCATGCGGCCGGACCGGATCGTGGCCGGGGTGACGTCGCCGCGCGCCGAGGAGATCCTGCGGGAGGTCTACGCGGGGCCGCTGGCCGACGGCGTGCCGTTCCTGGTCATGGATCTGCCCACCGCGCAGCTGGTCAAGGTCGGCGCCAACGCGTTCCTGGCCACCAAGATCTCGTTCATCAACGCCATGGCCGAGATGTGCGAGGCCGCCGGGGCCGACGTCGTGCCGCTCGCCCGGGCCCTGGCCCTGGATGAGCGGATCGGGGGGCGCTTCCTGGCCCCCGGCCTCGGGTTCGGCGGAGGCTGCCTGCCCAAGGACATCCGGGCGTTCGGGACGACCGCCGACGAGCTGGGCGTCGCCTCGGTGAGCGCCCTGCTCAGCGAAGTCGACGCGATCAACCTGCGGCGGCGGGCCCGCATGGTCGACCTGGCGCTCGAGCTCGCCGGCGGCTCGCTGGAGGGCCGCGCGGTGGTGGTGCTCGGCTGCTCGTTCAAGCCCCATTCGGACGACATCAGGGACTCTCCGGCCCTGGACGTGGCCGGCACCGTGCACGGCCTCGGCGCGCGGGTCACCGTCTACGACCCGGCCGCGATGGACCGGGCCCGGCTGGTCCACCCGGAGCTGGAGTACGCCAGCTCGATGCTCGACGCCGTTGCCGGCGCCGATCTGCTGCTGCTGCTCACCGAGTGGCCCGAGTTCGCGGACGCGGACCCCGGAGCGCTCGGCGAGGCGGTGGCGCAGCGCAACATCATCGACGGGCGCAACGTCCTGGACGCCGACCGCTGGCGCGCCGCCGGCTGGCGCTACCGTGCCCTGGGCCGGCCCGCCACGGCCGCCGACGACGTCTCCCTCACCTGGTGACCGCGCCCGGCGGCGGTCTGCCCGGGCCGCACGCCGCGACCCCGTCGGGCCGGCCGCGGGCCAGGTCGCTGGGGATACCGTTCACCGGGCAGCCGGGCCAGTGGAACGCGATCACCGACGTGCCCGGCGTCGAGGTCGGCTACACCACGCTGATCCGCGGCACCTCGGTCCGGACCGGGGTGACGGCCATCCACCCGCGCGGCGCCGCGCGGTCCGATGACCCGGTGGTCGCGGCGTTCTTCTCGCAGAACGGGAACGGCGAGATGACCGGCCTCTCCTGGATCCAGGAGTCTGGCACGTTCGCGGGGCCGGTGGCCATCACCAACACCCACGCCGTCGGGGTCGCCCACGCCGCGATCATCGCCTGGGCGGTCCGGCATCAGCCCGAGATGGCGCTGGCCTGGCTGCTGCCGGTCGTCGGCGAGACGTGGGACGGATACCTCAACGACATTAATTCCCCTAACGTAACGGAGCGGGCGTGCCTGGACGCGCTCGAGGGCGCCGCCCCGGGGCCCATCGAGGAGGGCTCGGTGGGCGGCGGGACCGGCATGAACTGCTACCAGTTCAAGGGCGGCTCCGGGACCGCCTCCCGGCTGGTCAGCTACGCCGGAACGGCATACACCGTCGGCGTCTTCGTCCAGGCCAACTTCGGCACCAGGGATGAGCTGACGCTGGCCGGCATGCCCCTCGGCCAGCTCCTGGCCGACGACAACCCGATGGCCGCCTGGCGCCCGGGACCTGAGGGCGAGGGCTCGGTCATCGCGGTCGTCGCCACCGACGCCCCGCTGATCCCGCAGCAGGCCGCCGCGCTCGCCCGCCGGGTGACGCTCGGCCTGGCGCGCACCGGCACGACCGGGTCGCACTTTTCCGGCGACCTGTTCCTGGCCTTCTCCACCGGCAACCCCGACGCGATCACCCCGAGCGGCGCGGTCCTGACGGGCGCGCAGGCCCGCTACGACACGCTGCGGTTCATCCCGTGGGGGTTCACGGACCCGTTCTACGCCGCGGTCGTGCAGGCCACCGAGGAGGCCGTGGCCAACGCGCTGGTCGCCAACGAGGACATGACCGGCCGCGACGGCCACCGCACGCCCGCGCTGCCCCGCGACCGGGTCGCCGAGCTGTTCCGCGCGCGGGCTACATGAGGACCGTGTCCTGGTCGAGGTGGTAGTCGAACGCCAGCACGGTGCAGTCGCGCTCGTTGACCCAGTCGCTGAAAGCCGTGTGGGCGGGGTGGGCCCGGTACCGGTTCAGCGTGTCGACATCCGCGAACTCGGTGTAGAGCAGGTGGCTGTAGCCGCGGGTCCGGGCCCCGGTGAGGTCGGTGCCGAGCCGGCACTTGCTCATCAGCCCGATCTCGGACGGCCAGCTCGCCACCATCTCTCGCATCGCGGCCTCGTCCGCCGCACTGAGCGGCCGGGGGAAGTTGAAGAGGACGACGTGCTGCACGGTCACTGACTGCTCCGGGGGTCGCGTTACGGCTATTAAAAGAACTCGAAGTACTCGCGCATCTCCCAGTCGCTGACGTCCTGTCCCTCGGCGGGGGGATTGTCGGCCAGCGACGCCTCGTAGCGGGCCAGCTCGGCCCGCTTCATCAGCAGCAGGTAGTCGACCAGCGTGTCGCCGAACGCCTTGCGGTAGAACTCGTCGGCGTCGAGCGCGCTGACCGCGTCGGCCAGGGACGTGGGCAGC
>DASYXX010000009.1:0-5780 GCA_035934395.1 Streptosporangiaceae bacterium | reverse complement strand
GTACAGGAGCCCGTCGTCGCGGGCCGCGGTCAGGCCGTCGTCCCGGCGCCGCTCGGGCGGCAGCTCGATCGGGCCGCCGTCCTGGGTCAGGTCCGCGCCGGACGAGAACGCGGTGCCGTTCCCGGTGATGACCGCCGCCCGCACCCGCGGGTCCTCGCCGACCTCGTGGATCGCCGCGAGCAGCGCGGTGCGCAGCGGGCGGTCGATGGCGTTCCGCTTGGCCGGCCGGTTCAGCCGAAGCCAGGCCACGCCCTCCTCGACCTCGTACTGCAGGCCGGCCTGCGACCACACCTGAACGTCAGCGGTCATACCCGTCCCGAGCTGCCGGGGAGTGTACCATCGACCTTACCGTATCGGTTTCGTCTTGCTGGTGCGGCAGGAGGAAACGTGGGCTTGAAGGTCGGCAGCCGGCTCCGGGCGCAGAACTCGGCGTGCGAGGTCATCGTGATCAGGGGATCGGACGACGGCGCGGCGTTGCTCTGCGCCGGCGTCGAGATGCTTTCCGCGGATCCCGGACCGGGTGTCCCTCAGCTGGCCGACGGCCCGGCGGTCCAGCTCGGTAAGCGGTACACCGACGGCGGCATCGAGGTGCTGTGCACCAAGCCCGGCATCGGACCGCTGGTCTACGGCGACCACGAGCTGAGCGTGAAGACGGCCAAGCCGCTGCCGGCCTCGGATTGATTTTACTTTTAACGCCCCCGCTGGACCTGGCTGAACGGCACGTCGCGGTCCGCGGCGTACCCGCGCGGCATGCCGAGCAGGCGCTCGCTGATGATGTTCCGCGCCATCTCCGTGCTCCCGCCGCCGAGCGAGCCACCCTGGCGGGCGATGAACTGCACGCCGATGTCCCGCTCGCTGCGCAGGGCCGGATCGCGCATCACGGCGTCCGGCCCGCCCAGCTCGAGCGCGATCTCGGCCCGCCGGGTGACGCTCTCGCCGGAGAACAGGCGGATGAGCGACCCTGCCGCCGACGGGAGCTGGCCGCTGCGCATGCCGGCGGCGACCCGGTCGACGAGCTGGGCATGGATGGTGCTGAGCGCGTAAAACTCGGCCAGGAGCTCGCGCGCGGCGGGGTCATCCGCGCGGCCGGTGCGGCGCACGAGGTCGATCAGGTCGTCGACCGAGGATGCCCGGCGGCTGGTCGGCACGGGACCGCTGAAGTACGGCGATCCGCCGCCCACCGCGTTGCGCTCGTGGAAGAGCTGGCGTGAGGCCACCGCCCAGCCGCCGTTGATCTCGCCGACCACCGCAGACAGCGGGACCTCGACGTCGTCGAAGAACTCCTGGCAGAACTCGTCGCTGCCGTCGACATGCCGGATGCGGCGGATCTGGACGCCCGGCTGACGGACGTTCAGCAGGAACATCGTGAGCCCGCGGTGCTTGGGCGCCTCCCAGTCGGTGCGGGCCAGGCAGAGCGCGTAGTCGGCGGCGTAGGCGCCGGAGCTCCAGATCTTCGACCCGCTGAGGATGAACATGTCCCCGTCGCGGGTCGCTCGCGTCGTGACGCCCGCCAGGTCCGAGCCGCCCGCGGGCTCGGACAGGAACTGGACCAGTACCTCGTCGCCCCGGATCGCGGCCGCCAGGTGCTCGCGCTTCTGCTCTTCGCTGCCCATGTCGAGGATCGTGGGACAGCAGATCGTGAACGTCGGCGTGCTGAGCAGGACCGGCATCTCGTACCCGGCGACCTCCTCGTTGAACGCCCGCTGATGGGCGGGCGTGAGCCCGAGGCCGCCGTACTCCCTCGGGTAGCAGATGCCGGCGAAGCCGCCCGCATGCAGCCTGGCCTGGAGCCTGCGGGCGTGCAGCCACGCGGCCTCGTCGCGCTGGTCGTCCTCGGATTCCCGATCTGTCGCCTCCGAGACCGGGGCGAGGTGGCCGGCGATCCACGCGCGGGCACGCTGCCGGAAGCTCTCCACGCTCTCGAGGTCCCGGTCGGTACTGGCGCTCATCGCTCCCCCCTCAGACCTTGAGCAGGTCGGCGACCCGGCGCCGGTGCTCGGACGGTGACCCCCAGGTGACCCGGTCCACGGTGGCCCGCCGCAGGTAGACGTGGATGTCGTGTTCCCACGTGACGCCGAGGCCGCCGTGCAGCTGGACACAGTCCTGGATGATGTCGGTGGCCCGCTGCCCGGTGTAGGCCTTGGCGATGCTCACCAGCTGTCCCGCGTCGTCCTGCCGCCGCGCGACCGCGGCGGCGGCGGCGGCCGTCGTGGCCTGCGCCGCGTGCGACCAGAGCGTCATGTCCGCGAATCGGTGCTTGAGCGCCTGGTAGGAGGCGAGCGGCCGGCCGAAGGTGAACCTGTCGAACATCCACCGCCTGGTGAACTCGAGCACCTTCTCGACCGCGCCGACCAGCTCGGCGCACTGCAGGACGACGGCGATCTGGAACTGCCGCTCGACCGCGGTCTCCGCCTCGCCGACGGCGCCGACCAGGGCGGCGCCCGCCGCCCGCACGCCGTCGTAGGCGACCCGGCCGAAGCCGCGCGTGAGGTCCAGGCTCGTCAGCGCGGACACGGACAGCCCCTCGGCGTCGCCGGGCACGACGAACTGGGCCAGGCCCTCGGGGGTCCGGGCGAGCACCAGGAGCACGTCGGCGTCGGTGGCCGCCTCGACCCGCTCGTGGATCCCGGTGAGCCGGTAGCCGCCGCCATCGGGCGCGGCCTCGACGGCCCCGGCGGCTGGGTCCCAGCCCCGGTCGGGCGCGCAGCACGCCCACGTGCCGATGGCCTCGCCGGCCAGCAGCCGCTCGATAAGCGCCGCGTGGTCGCCGGCGTTCGACGCCTCGGCCAGCGCAGCGGCGACGACGTTGACGGCCAGGAACGGCCCGGGCGCGGCGAGCCTGCCGAACTGCTCGGCGATGATCGCGGCGTCGACGAGACCCTCGCCCGACACGCTGCCGCCGCCCAGCTCCTCGCCGACGATCAGCGATGCCCACCCCAGCTCGGCACCACGGCGCCAGGTCTCGCGGTCGAACGAACGACCCGCGTCATGCAACGCCCGCGTGGCGCTGACCGGGCAGAACTTCTCGAGGAACTCGGCGGTGGCGGACTGGAGGAGCCGCTGGTCAGCCGTCAGGTCGAACCTCATGCACGTCCTTTCAGCCGCTGACCGGCACGTTCTGGCCGCCGTGACCGGCCGTCACAGGCGACATTACAGTAATAGATACGGTAAATGCCACCGCGTGTCCCCTCGGCGCGACGACGGCGCCGGCTGCGCAGAGATCAGCTGGCCTGGCGGGTCCGGGTCCTGGTCCGGCCGCCGGGGTTGCCGGCCTTCGTGGACGCCGCCGGGGTGCTCGCGGCGGGCTTCGACGCCTCCGGCCTCGACGTGCTGGCCCGCCGCGGCGCTGCGCGCTCGCCGGACCTCGCCGCGGGCTTGGCGGCGGTCACTCGCCTGGCCGCGGACGAGCCCCCGGCGGCCTTGCCGTCCTGCTCGGCCAGCAGCGCTTCGAAGCCGCTGATCAGGCGGGCCATGCCGAACTCGAAGTCCTCGTCGGTCGTGCCCGCGAGCGGATGCCGGTCTATCTGGCTCTGGAGCAGGGGCATAGTGGACCAGTCGGCGATCCGCCGCTGCCGTTCGTCCAGCGTCGGCGCATCGCTGAGCCGCAAGATGCGGTCGTGAATGGTCATCCCGCGCGTGTAGATCGACGCGGCGTTGAACACGAGCAGGGCATTTTCCGTGCTGAATCCGGCATCGACGAGCTTGCCGATGACGACCTCTTCGTGCTCGAATACCCGCCGCGTCGCGTACCGGGTGTAGGTGGCGGTGCGGATCAGCAGCAGATCGGACAGGATCTGGTCGTTGCGATGCACGTCGCGCGCGCCGCGGAAGTAGCTGTAGACAAATTCCTGCCAGGTCTTGTCGTCCGGCAGCGGCGGCATTTCCCGGAAGAACGTGTCGACGGCGACATCGGTCATCGCGTTGAGCAGGTCATCCTTCTTGCGGAAGTACCAGTAGATGCTGGTGACTCCCACGCCCAGATGCTCGGCGAGCGCCGGCATGCTCAGCTGGTCGAGCGACTCACGCCGGGCGACCTCGAACGCGCCGGCGATGATCTCTTCGGCATTGATCGACCCTCGCTGGCGCCGTCGGCGGACCGCCTTCTGTGCGGCCTTAGGCACTGTTACGTCCTCCGGTTGCGGCCTCGTCGGCGAAGCAAAAGATTCTTCACTCCTGACCGACGTACCCGCAGCTTAGCAGCCATTCGCAAAGCCTACGGTATCAACCACGGGATCGGCACTGGCTGCGGCCAGCGCGGTGGGCTCAGGCAACGCTGGCGGTGGCGCTCTCGCCCAAGTAGCGGGCCAGAACCTCGTGCCTCGCGCTGCCGGTCGGGCCGTGCCAGGCCACACGCCCGCGGTAGAGCAGCACCGCGTGCTCGGCGAACTCGAGCGCGCGGTGCACGAACTGCTCCACGAGCACGATCGTCACGCCGTCCTGCTTCAGGCTGCCCAGGGACTCGAACACCAGCTCGACCAGCTTCGGCGCGAGGCCGAGCGACAGCTCGTCGGCGATGAGCAGCTTCGGCCGGAGGATGAAGGCACGGCACAGGGAGACCATCTGCTGCTCGCCGCCGGACAGCATCCCGGCCTTCATGCCGCGCCGCGCGGCCAGGTTGGGGAAGATCTCCAGCCCGCGCTCGATCGCGGTCTTGCGAGCGTCTCGCGGCAGCAGGGCCGCGGCCATCCGCAGGTTCTCCACGACGGTGAGCGCCGGAAAGATCCCGCGGCCCTCGGGCAGGTACACCAGGCCGTGCCGCCGGACGTGATGCGCGGGCCTGCGGCGGCTGTCGACGCCGTCGAAGGTCACCGTGCCGGCCTGCGCGGGTATCAGGCCGCTGACCGCCCGGGCGAGCGTGCTCTTGCCCGCCCCGTTGGGCCCCAGCACCGCCAGCGCCTGCCCGGCCGTGACCTCGAAGCTGACGTTATCCAGGGCCAGGGCCGGCCCGTACCTGACGCGGAGGTCCCTGACCGACAGGAGCGGCGGGCTGGCGGTCACGATGCTGCCCCCTCTGGCTGGCCACCCGGCTCGGTCACCGAGGCGACCTTCTCGTCGCCGAGGTAGGCGGAGCGCACGGCCGGGTTGGCGCGGATCTCATCCGGCGTTCCCTCGCCGATCTTCACGCCGAAGTCGAGAACATAGATATAACGGCACAGGCCCAGGACCATCGCGACGTCGTGCTCGACGAGCAGCAGCGAGACCCCGCGGCGTTCGACGGCCCGCTCGAGCACGCGGGCGACCTGCTCGGTTTCCTCGGCGTCGAGTCCCGATGACGGCTCGTCGAACAGCAGCACCTTGGGGTTGGTCGCGAGCGCCCTCGCGATCTCGACCAGCCGGGTCATGCCGAGCGGCAGCCCCGCGACGGGGCGATCCGCGATCTCGGTCAGGTGCAGGGCCTCGAGGAGGGCGTCGACGGCCTTGATCTCCGGCCGGTCGGCGGGCCGGAACCCCCGGCCGGTCGCCACGTCGGTCCAGATCCGCGAGCGGCTGGTGCTGACCCGGTGCGCGATCTGGATGTGCTCACGCGTGGTCAGGCCGGCGAACATCTCCGGATGCTGGAACGTGCGCGCCAGGCCCAGCCGGGCCCGGCGCGCGGCCGCGGTGCGCGTGATGTCGCCGCCCTCGAACAGCACCTGCCCCTCGTTCGGCCGGTGCAGCCCGGACACCACGGAGAACAGCGTGCTCTTGCCCGCGCCGTTCGGCCCGACGAGCCCGACGATCGACGCGGGCGGGACGCTCAGCGAGACCGAGTTCAGGGCGACCACGCCGCCGAAGCGCAC
>DASYXX010000002.1:0-4917 GCA_035934395.1 Streptosporangiaceae bacterium | reverse complement strand
GATTGCTCGTCCAGAACCGAGACCGCCCAGAACCCGGCCTCGAGGACCGCGTCGTGGAACCGGGCGATCTTCTCCGCGCAGAACAGCACGAGCACGGGCTCGAGTGACACCGAGGTGAACGCGCTCACGGTCATGGCGTGGCCGGTGCCGTCCAGGCTGGTGGACACCACGACAATGCCTGTGGGGAACTCCCCTGCCGCTCGCCGGAAGGCGGCGGGGTCGACTCCCGTCACCGGCCGGGCCTCCGCGCAGCCGATGACCAGGCAAAGGCGATCAGGACGCCTGCCCCTGCGCATACCGAGCCGCCGAACAGAAACCACTTCCCCGCGCCGGAGTTGGTGATCACGACGCTTCCTCCCGAGGTGCCCATGGCCAGCACGTACGCCGTGACGAACCAGCCCACAGCGGGCACAAGCCCGCCGAGGGGGCTGCGCATTCCCCACGCGCCGAGCACACAGGTCACGAGGATCAGCACGTCGAAGGCCAGGGCCCCCACAGGAACCGAGCCCAGAGCCCGGCTGTATTGAAAACAGCCGACCAGGCTCTGCCCGACGCCGAGCAGGAACAGCATGATGTAACCGCCGACGATCACGGCCCGGCCGTCATATCCGCCCGGCCGGCTGCGCTGCTGCCCTGGCGCGCTGTCCACGGCAGAAGGCTAGTGCACATCTCCGAAAGCTCGTCGATCTGCTTTCGGGGTCCTCGCTGCAAGGCGAGCGACTCCCCGGCCGTCCTGGGAAAGGGCGGGCGGAGCGGGCCGGTGCCGGCCAGGGGACCCGCGGGCGCGGCCGTGATGAGGGCGGCGGCGCGGGTCACGTCGCGCTGGGGACACACCAGGAAGGTGCGTTCCAGCTCGGCGGTGCGTGACGTCAGCTGGAACCATGATGGCTGACGTGGTTCCGCCGCCGGATCGGGCGGCGATGCTGGCCGCCGCGACCAGGTCGCGGTGGCCGGTGAACTGGCAGTGCGGGCATGTGAACACCCGCCCAGCGGGTTTGGGGACGCGCTTGTGGCAGTCCGGGCAGGTCGACGAGGTGCCCCGCTCGTCAACGAGCTTGACGGCAATCCCGGCGGCCTCGGCCTTGTCGCGGAGCGCGCGGATGAGGTGGCCGACGCGCCAATCGCGGGTGCGCCGGTTGTGTCGCCGCCCGGCAGCGAGGTTCAGCACGCCGCGAGGGTCGCCCACAGCCAGGGTGCCGACCCCGCTTGCGGCTGTCCAGGTGATGACGTCTTTGGCAGCCTCGTGCTGGGCCTGGCGGACTCTGCGCCGGTGCCGCGCCTCCACCAGACGCTGCCGCCGCCGGTACTGCCGCCACCGCCGCGACCCCTTCTGACCCGGTTTCGGGGCACGGCGGGCGACAGCCCTGTTGCGGGCCTTGGCGTCCTGGTGATGCTGGAAGTGCTCGGCGCGGATCGCGCGGCCCGACACCAGCAGCCCCTCCCCGCCCGGGCCCGCGACCGCATATGGGTGGATGATGCCCAAGTCGACTCCAGCCACCTGAGTCGGGTCGAGCTCCTGCCCGGCTGAATAGGACCGCACTGGTACCTCGGCGGTCACATCGACCCACAGCCGCCCCGCATCATGTAGCAGAGTAATCGACCTGACCTGCCCGGAATGGTAGGGCAGGTCACGGTCCAGGCGCACTCGCAGCGCGGGGGAGCCGCGCGCTACCGGGAGCCGCAGCAGTCGCCCCTCCAGGTCGAACATGCCGTGATACCAACGCAGCGGTACCAAGCGTCGCCGCCGCCGCGGGAATCGCGCCGCCCGGTCTCCTGCCCGGCGCCGTTTCGCGGCAGCGTGCCAGGCGTCGGCGTAGCGGCGCAATACCGACCGGGCCCCGGTGGAGTCAAGCTCACCGAAGGTGCCGGGTCCGGAGGCGGCCAGCAGGCGGCACAGCTCTTGGTAGGACGACAAGGGCCGGTCCTGGCGGGCTCGCCGCCAGGCATTTAACTCCAGGACGCACGCCCAGACATCCCCGGCTGCGATGAGCAGGGCCAGCAGGCGCCGCCGCTGGGCGCGTGTCAGCCGCAGCCCAGCCCGGGCGGTGCGGTGGACCACCGGTGGCGAGCCAGGATCGCGGCGTCTGGGCATGCCCTCAGCACATCACGAGGCACCGACAAACATCCCTGACTGACCGCCGGGGCGCGCAGAGGATCATCATCGACGCAAATCGCATGCTGGAGCTAGCCGAGCCCGGCGAAAAGGTCGCTCTCGCGCTCGTGCGGCCCGCTCCCGCGCCCGCGCGGGCCGGCGAGCAGCGTGTAGTACTCGCGTCCGAACGCGCGCTGGCCGATGTTGTCGGAGAACGCGAAGAACTGGCTGTCCACCGCGATCTGGGTGGCGTGCGCGCGCATCGCGGCCACCTTCTGGTCCAGGTACGCGGTGGCATCGATCTCCGTGGTCACGACCTCGTCCGGCACCCCGAACGGGAGATCATCCACCGAATCCACCCGGGTGAAGTCGGCTCCGCCAGGTGCGTTCCCGCTCGGCTCGCGGCCGCGCATCGCCTCGATGCCGGCGGCCAGGACCGAACGCGGCACGGCGGTCGCGTAGAACTTGGTCACCGCGGCGTCGGCCAGCTCGAAGGCCCGCCACGCGACCCGGTGCGCCTGGATATGGTCGGGATGCCCGTAGAACCCGTTGTCGTCGTAGCTGATCAGCACCTGCGGACGGACCTCGCGGATCACTTTGAGGAGCTCCTCGGCCGCCTCATCCAGGTCCGCCTGCCAGAAGCACCCCGGCGCGTCGTTGCTGGGCTCGCCCATCATCCCCGAGTCACGCCACCGCCCCGGCCCGCCGAGGAAGCGATGATCGGTCACGCCGAGCGCGGCGCAGGCCGCGGCCAGCTCGCCGATCCGGTACTCGCCGAGCCCGCCGTCGGCGTCGGCGGCCAGGTGCTTGAGCTCCGGGGGAATGATCTCGCCCAGCTCGCCGAGCGTGCAGGTGATCAGCGTCACTCCCGCGCCCTCCTCGGCGTACTTGGCCATCGTGGCGCCGGTGCCTATCGACTCATCATCGGGGTGGGCGTGCACGAGCAGCAGCCGCTGCCCCCCGTCCGGTCCGGTCATACGGGCGAGCCTAGCGACGGGACCGTGACGCGCCGACCCGAGGCCGACGATCAATTACCGATAGCGCCCACGCGTCCGGACCGGCCGAGAGGACCCCAGCTCGTGATCGACAGCTTTCCGGCCCAGCTGACCAGGACACGGCGGTTCACGCTGGGCGCTCCGCGGTCGTGCCTGCCTGGAACGCCGGCGGCCGGCTCCGACTTCTCGGGCCGCAGCGGCGACTACGCGCTGGCCTTTTCCACCGCCGGGGGCCTGCAACTCGCCGGTGTCGGGCCGCTGCCGGATTCCGCCCTGGACCCCCCACCCACCTCCCCTTCCCCCCTTCATGTGGCCGCAATGGACGCCACAGAGGAAGCCATTCTCAACTCGCTGTTCATGGCGGACACCACCACCGGGTTCCGCGGCCATGTCAGGCCCGCCGTGCCGCTTGACCGGGTGCGACGCCTCTGCGCGGCCCGCGGCGTGCTGGCCCCAGGCAATTAGCGGCGCAGATCCGCGAGGTGCGGGCCCGGCAAATCCGAGCCCATAACGCGGTGATCGCCCCGGTGTAGCGAGAGTCACACGCCCAGGGCACCGCCACACGGCCCGGAAGTGGTATTCAGTGGAATAGGGTTCTCACGGCAACGCAGGGCCGCACCAGCCCGAGCAGGCGGTTGCCGCACTGCGGAGCGATCCCAGCTAAGTCTCAGGGCGGAGACGTCGATGACGCAAGGCG
The DNA here is from genome assembly GCA_035934395.1 of Streptosporangiaceae bacterium. GTDB lineage: Bacteria > Actinomycetota > Actinomycetes > Streptosporangiales > Streptosporangiaceae > JASHPR01. Next base: position 1,133 of record DASYXX010000002.1, on the reverse strand, counting down.
TGGTAGCGCCGGCCAAGACCAGGGCGCAGATCTCGGAACCGACGCTGCGCAGGGACGACTGGAAGCGGGCCCCGGGCATCACCGCCGTGCTGCTCGCGATCTGGGTGATCTACGCGACCGTGCACGTCTTCATCGGCAGCTGGTACTGGGTGCCCAAGTACCACTACCTCACGCCGTTCTACTCGCCGTGTGTCAGCGGCGAGTGCGTGCCCGGGTCGAGGACCCTGGGCCAGTGGATCCCGGCGGTGCCGCCTATCATCCCGTACGCGTTCGTGTCGCTGGTGTTCGTGCTCGGCTTCCGGGTGACGTGCTACTACTACCGGCGGGCGTACTACCGGGCGTTCTGGCGTGCGCCCGCGGCGTGCGCGGTGCGCGAGCCCCACGCGACCTACTCCGGCGAGACCAGGTTCCCGCTGATCGGGCAGAACCTGCACCGCTACTTCTTCTACGCGGCCGTGCTCGTCGGGGTCCTGCTCACCTACGACGTGGCGCAGGCCTTCCGCGGGCCGGACGGGAACTTCGGGTTCGGCCTTGGCTCCCTGATCATGCTGGCCAATGTGATCCTGCTGTGGGGCTACGCGCTGGGCTGCCATTCGTGCCGGCACATCACCGCCGGACGGCTGAACAACTTCTCCTCCCACCCGGTCCGGTACTGGGCATGGACGAGGGTCTCGTGGCTGAATGCGCGGCACATGCAGTTCGCCTGGATCACGCTCGGCACGCTGATGCTGACCGACCTCTACATCTGGCTCGTCGCCGCCGGGGTGTTCAGCGACCCGAGGATCTTCAACTGAGGCAGGCAGGCACGGCAATGACTGACATCGAGCGACTCCCCTACGACGTCGTGGTGGTCGGCGCGGGCGGCTCGGGGCTGCGCGCGGCGATCGAGGCCAGGCTCGCGGGCAAGAAGACCGCGGTCATCTCGAAGTCGCTGCTCGGCAAGGCGCACACGGTCATGGCCGAGGGCGGCTGCGCCGCGGCCATGGGCAACATGAACCCGAACGACAACTGGATGGTGCACTTCCGCGACACCATGCGCGGCGGCAAGTTCCTGAACAACTGGCGGATGGCCGAGCTGCACGCCAGGGAGGCCCCGGACCGGGTGTGGGAGCTCGAGGCCTGGGGCGCGCTGT
>DASYXX010000942.1:0-4555 GCA_035934395.1 Streptosporangiaceae bacterium | reverse complement strand
CATGGCGGGCCACTGGTAGGCGGCGTCGGTGGCCGAGTGCAGTCCCACGATGCCCAGCGCGCCGCTGGACGCGCGCCGCTCGATCACCTCGCGCTGGCCCTGGCTCCACGGCGTCTCGCCGATCGTGAACAGCGCCAGCAGTCGCGCGCTCTCCAGGTCCTCGAGGCCGATGTCCCGCACCCGCCGGGCGTGGCGGAACTCGAGCCCGCAGAGCCCGGCGATCTCCTCCAGGGCGGTAGCCGCGGACCCGAGCGACTGGTGCACGCCGGCCATCGCCGGAGCCGCCGGCCCCGCCCGGTAGGGGGACACGTCGCTGACGTACAGCAGATCGCTCACCGCTCCCTCCATCCCGCCGACCACGGCAGGCCGCTAGTGCGTCGTGTAATTGACTTCACCGGCCTCCGGGCTGGCGATCGCGAAGCAGAAGCACCGGATCGGCGCGTTCTCGCTTCCGGCGACGAGGCTGTGCACCTCGTTCGGCGGAATATAGACAAGGTCGCCCTGGCTGATTTCACGGCTTTCATCACCGATGATCATCTGGCCGCGCCCGTAGAGGACGTAATAGAACTCATGCGTCGGGTGCGTATGCGGGTCCACAGCCCCGCCGCCGGTGATCTCGAACTCGTTGACCAGCTCCAGCGAGCCGCCCGCCGTAAATTCACGCATGCTGCCCGGCGGCATCAAATACCAGACAGGAGTCGTCCCATTGTGCTCGACGGTCGGCTTCACGGCTGAGATGTTGCGGATATCCATGCGATCTCCTTCTGGGACTGTGGACAGCGGGCCTGTTTAAGATAAAATTAAGCATGGTAGATTTCGCGCGTACTATTGAATCGGAGCATTTTGACGCGGAACAGTGGCGGCCTTTCGGCTGGGTGCCTCTCCCGGACACCGATCCGCAGGACGGCGCCTCGACGCTCTTCTTCGAGTGGGGCGACGCGCACCTCAACCTGATCGGCCATGACGCCGACGAGGTACCGCACACCGCGGCCGGGCTCGGCTGCGAGATGCTGTTCCGGCACCGCACCCACACCCAGGCGCTGATGGTCCTGAACTGCCCGGCGGTCGTGGTCGTAGCGGCCGCGGACGCGACGTTCGACTCGCCGGAGGACGCGGCAAAGCTGCGTGCGTTCCGGCTCCAGCCGCTCGACGCTCTGGTCCTGCACGGCGGCACCTGGCACTGGGGGCCGTTCCCTGTCGACGCGCCGCGGGTCGAAATGCTGAACGTCCAGGGCCGGCGCTACGCGGAGGACAACGACTGCTGCAGGCTCGACGCGGTCGGGGCCAGCGTGGAGGTACTGGCCGATCATTGAACGTCCCTGATCAGGGCGTGCGCGGTGTCGACGTCGGTCACGAGCACGGTCGCCAGGCCGCCGCGCAGCGCGGCGGCGATCGCCTCGACCTTGCTCGGGCCGGCGGCGGCCAGGACCCGCACCGGCACCTTGACGAACTCGTCCAGGTCCAGGGCGATCACCCGGCCGGTGACCTCGTGCCTGATCTGCAGGCCGTTCCGGTCGAAGAAGCGCCCGCCGATGTCCCCCACCATCCCGCAGTCGAGCAGGTTCGCCCACTCGGCAGCCGTGACGCACAGGCCCTGGTTGAAGTCGATGCGGTCCTCGCGCCCGCCGACCCCGACAAACGCCATGTCGGCCGCGGCCGCCCGCTCCAGGGTCTGGGCGATGGCCGGATCGCCGCGGAGTTCCTCCGCGACCGCCTGGCTCCGCACGATGACCGGCGCATGCAGGTGCTCGGCCGTCCCGCCGAAAGCCCGCGCGAGCGCGTCGGTCGCCTGGTAGGGGTTGCCGCTGCCCTCGCCGCCCACTCGCAGCGCGCCGGCCAGGGAGACGAAGCTCGCCTTGGCCGGGCGGGCGTTGCTGAGCCAGTTGGGCATCTCCGCGATCGTCCGGCTGAGCCCGACCGCCACCACGATGCCGTCGCGCATCACCCGCTCCAGGTAGGACGCGGCGCCGCGCGCGAGCCTGCTGCGCGCGGCGCCGCTGTCACCGGCGGCGGGGACGATGATGGCCTCGCGGAGCCCGGCCGCTTCTGCGAGCCGCTCCTCGAGCTCGGCAAACGGGCTGACGTCCGCGATCACAGTGATCTTGACGATGCCGGCCTGCCTGGCCTGCTTGAGGAGCCGGGTCACCTTGACCCTCGAGATGCCGAGCGCGGCCGCGGTGTCCTGGTGCGTGAGGCCGAACTCGAAGTGCAGCCGGGCGGCGCGCGCCATCAGGCCCGAGACGGCCGGCGACTCCGACATCGGCATCCTTCCTGGATTCAGTCTCCGGCGACGTGGCGCCGCGCCCAGGCGGCCCGGAGTTCCGGGTTGCGGACCGGGAGCTCGTCCCAGTTGGCGCCGGCCGTGTAGATGCCGCGGATAGCCCCGAGCAGGATCTCCGACTGCCAGGTGCCGATCTCGAAGGTGGCCCCGGCCAGGTGCGGCGTCAGCGTCAGGTTCGGCTGCGTCAGCAGCGGGCTGCCGGCCGGTATCGGCTCTTCCGGAAACACGTCGAGGGCGGCCGCTCGCAGGTGACCCGACCGCAGCGAATCGGCCAGCGCGTCGTAGTCGAGCACGGTCGCGCGTGCCGTGTTGATCAGGATGCTGCCGGGCTTCATCCGGGCCAGCTCGTCCCGGCCGATGACGATCGACGCGCTCCTGGCGTGCAGGCTGACGACGTCCGCGATCCGCAGCAGCTCGGGCAGCGGAGTCGGGATGAACCCGCGGTCCTTGATCGTATCGGCCGCGACGGCGGGATCGGCGATGTGGACCTCGTGCACCAGGCCGCTGAACCGGCGGGCGACGGCCTTCCCGACTGCCCCGAAGCCGACGAGGCCGACGGTCAGGCTCGACAGCTCCCGGCCCCGGTACATGAGGTAGGGGATCGGCCCGGACAGGTCGTCGGGCACCCAGACGACGTCCCCCGGGGCCGTCATGGCAGGGCCCGGCCGCTCGCCGGTCTTCGTGCTGGTCAGCGTCCCGGAGATGATCTCGTGGTGCGAGAGCGCGATGCCGCGCACCGCGGCGAGGCACAGGCCCAGCGTGAAGTCGGCCACCGCCTCCGCGTTGCGGCCGGGCGCGTGCACGACCAGCGCGCCGTGAGCCGTCGCGGCCACCACGTCGATGTTGACCGGCTCACCGCGCAGGCACGCGATCAGGTGAAGGCCGCTGAGCTGGGACAGCAGGGCCTCGTCGACCGGCTCGGCCTCCACGATCAGCACCCCGACCGACGCGCGCTCCGCAGGCGGCATCTCCGCGACCGCTGCGGACACCCGGCGCACCCGCCGCAGCTCCCAGGAGCGCTCGCGGGCCAGCGCGTCGGCCGCGGCGGGCGTGAGGTCCGCGCTAACGAGGGTCAGCACTGCTCACCTGCCCTGGACCTGCGGACTGCGGAAGTGCTGTTGGTAGCGCTCCAGAGCGGCGTCGTGTTCGGCGATGTCGTCTGCGCGGGGCTCGTACACGCTCATGCGCTGTTCTCCTTCCTCGTGGCGGCCGGGCAGGTTCTCGCCGGTGACCACGAGCGCGCCGGCCCGGCCCAGGATCCGGTCGAGCGGGCGCACCCGTACCTCGGTTCCCGTCACGTCGGCAAGCAGCTGCGCCCACGACGAGCTGCGGCTCATCCCGCCGGTGGCCACGATGAACGGGGGGGTCGTGCCCGACTGCCGCAGCAGGCCGCCGAGCGTCCCCCGGATCGCCAGGCAGATACCGTGCAGGCAGGCCTGGTAGACGTCCTCGCCGGTGGACGAGTCCCGCAGGCCGATCACGGTAGGCGGCCGCCAGGACACCTCGGTGACCGGGCCGAAGAACGGCTGGCCCGACAGAACCGTGAGCGGCTCCTCAGGGCCGCCGCGCTCAAGCGTGAACCCGCGGTCGGCCAGCGCCTGCGCCAGCATGCCGCCCGACATGGCGCTGAGACCGTCCAGGCGCATCGCGATCAGTCCGGTCTGGCCGGCGTTCGCCTCCAGGATCCGCTGTCCGGCCACGACGTGGTCGCTGATCAGCAGCGGGTAGAGCTCCTGCGCGGGCCCCGCGGTCCGGGCCTCGGGCACGGCGAGGACGACCGGGGCCGTCGTGCCCGCCACCACCACGGGGATCCCGTCACCGGCGGCGGCCGACAGGGCCGACATGTGCGTGTCACCACCGCCGATGTGCACAGGGGTGCCAGCCGCGAGGCCTGTCTGCTCGGCCACGTCGTGCGGCAGGCCCCCGGCGCGGCTTCCGGCGGGGAGCAGCCCGGGCATGACGGCGTTAGGAATATTCAGCGAGTCGAGCAGGCTGATCGCCCAGCGTCCGGCGCGCACATCAAGCATCTGGCTCATCCCGGCCGACGACGGCTCGCTGGCGATCACGCCGGACAGCCGGTAGACGAACCAGTCGTGCAGCTGGAGCACGCTCCGCGTGGCCTGCCACGCGTCCGGGTAGCGGTCTCGGGTCCAGAGCAGCTTCGGCAGCCCCCACCCCGGGGACGGCCAGTGGCCGGTCAGCCGGTAGAGTCCGTCGGCGCCCAGCGGGGCGGCGGCCTGCTCGACGTGGTTCCAGGCCCGGCCGTCCAGGTTC
>DASYXX010000940.1:0-12560 GCA_035934395.1 Streptosporangiaceae bacterium | reverse complement strand
CCGCCGCTGCCCCTCAGGTCGTCGTAGCCGCCGAACAGCGCGGCCCCCGCCCCGGCCACCGCCAGCGCGGCCCGTCCGCGCGCGGGCATCCCGGGCGCGATCAGCGACACCGCCGTGGCGGCGGCGGCCGCCGCCGGGCCCTCGAGCAGGGTCACCGGCTCACCGCGATGGTTGGTCCTCGTCCAGGTCTGCCGCCCTCCGGGCGGGTGCCGGTTCAGCGCGGCGTAGGCCGCCCGGGCGGTAACCGCGGCCAGGCCGGCGGTCAGTCCCGCTCCGGCGGGACGGCCCCCCGAGCGTAGTCCTGCCTCGCGGGGACCCCAGAGCCCTCCGCCGAGAAGCGCCCCGTCAGCCCGGAGCGGGCGGCGGTTCACCCGCCGCTCTTGTTTTTGGCGGACGACCTGGTCGGCGTCGGCGTGGACGTCGGGGCGGGGGTGGGTGCCGGGCTCGGCACCGCGTTGGGCAGGACACCGAACGCGGCTGGCTTGTGCCCGGTCAGCACGAGGCTGAGCGCCTGCGCGACCTCGATCTGGCCGACCTCGTAGCTGGCGTCGTCCACGCTGGACATCTGGAACGTGGTGCCGCCGTTGATCAGCTGGTCGATGGCGCTGCCCGTCCCGGACCCGGGAAGCGAGCCGGCCATGACGACGCCGAGGCTGGACTCCTCGAGCTGCTGGGCGACCGCGAGCAGGGCCAGGTTGGCGGGGTCGGCACCGCCGCCGGACGGCTGCGTCGCGGGGATGATCACGACGGCGAGCGTGGCCTGGGACAGCGCCGTGCCGTTCTCGTGGGTCATACTCATGAAGCCCTGCGCCACGAACCCGTCGACTATCTTCCTGGTCTGCTGAGCGGGCAGGTCGGCGCCGATCTTCGTGACCAGCGCGGGCGCGAGCACCCGGGCGGCCTCCTGCTGGCCGAAGATCTTTGAGTTCACGGTCGGCTGCCCGGTCTGGCCGCCGAGGGCGACACTCGGGGGCGCGACCTGCTGGGCGAGGGTAGTAAGGCTGCTCTCGGTGCTCGTGCTCGTGTCGAAGAACGAGGACTGCAGCTCGGCCTGGCCGGTGACGACCGCTCCCGCCTGCTGCAGGGCGGCGGTGACGCCGGTGATCGTCGAGGCGTCGGCGCCCGGCGCCGTGACCAGCACCGCCCGCTGGCCCGCCAGCAGGCCATCCAGCAGCCGCGGCGCGGCCGCCTTGGCCATCGCCTGGTCGCTGCTGAGCTGGTTCTTCAGGTCCTGGATCTGTGCCCGCTGCGCGGTGATCTGGTGCTGCTCGCTTATTGAGGCTCGGTTGAGGGTGTCCTCGACCTTCGGCTTGAGCGCGGTCGCGCCGATAACCAGGCCGACGGTCAGCGCCAGGAACACCGCGACGATGGAAACCAGGTGATAACGGAAATCGATCACTAGAACAGTCCTGTTAGCCAGCCCCAGAAGTACCGGAGGACGATCTGGCCCGCTGGCAGGACCGCTATCGCCACCACGACGGCCAGCGCGGCCGCGAGCACCAGCGGGATGATGGCCTTCGCCGAGATCCGGCTCTGGTAGAGCCGGCTGACCCCCTTGGCGTCAACTATCTTGTCGTCCACCCTGAGCCGGGTCAGGAACGTGCTCGCCATCCCGGCCCGGCCCTTGTCGAGGAACTCTACCGCGGTGTGGTGCATCCCGACCGCGACGATCAGGCTGGCGCCCCACTCGTCGGCTAACAGCAGCGCGATGTCCTCGCTGGTCCCGGCCGCGGGACACAGCACCGGGTCGAGCCCCAGCGCCCTGACCCGGGCCAGGCCCGGCGCCTGCCCGTCCGGGTAGGCATGCACGACGACCTCCGCACCGCAGGTCAGCGCCTTGTCTGACACCGAGTCCATGTCGCCGACGATCATGTCAGGCCGGTAGCCCGCCTCGAACAGCGCGTCGGCACCCCCGTCGACGCCGACCATGACCGGCCGACGATCCCGGATGTAGGAACGGAGCGCGGCTATGTCCTCGCGGTGGTGATACCCGCGGAGCACGACCAGCACGTCTCTGCCGTTCAGCCTCGTACGCAGCGCCGGGAGTCCAATCCCGTCGATGAGCAGCGAGTACTCCTGCTTGATGTACTCCAGCGTGTTCGTGGCGAACGCCTCGATCTCGGCGGCCACATTTACCTTGGCCTCGGCCATAGACGCCGCCACAGAATCGGCGTCCTGCAGCCTGCCCTTGGCCAGGACCTGGTCACCGGCGTAGAGGGTGTCGCCGTCCAGCCGGACGCACTGTCCTTCCTGCACCCGGTCGAAAATCTCGGAGCCCGCGTCGTCGATCAGCGGGATGCCCGCCTCGATCAGGAGCTGCGGTCCGCGGTTGGGATACCGTCCGCTGATGCTCCGCGCGGCGTTCACGACCGCCGCGACCTGCCGCCCGATGAGCGCGTCGGCGCCAGTCAGGTCCAGGTCCGCGTGATCGATGATCGCGATGTCGCCGGGGCGCAGCCGACTGGCGAGGGTCTTGGTCCTGCGGTCCAGTCGCGCCGTGGCGATGACGCCGGGCAGGTCATCGGACGCTTTCCGGCGGACTCTCGATCCCTTGCGAAGCCGTGCGATCATCGCACAGTAAGTTTGCCAGATCCCAGCTTCGCAGGACGCCGCAGGCCCGGTCACGGTCCGCGGTTACCAGCAACCCTGCGGCGTGCCTTCAGCTACGGGTCAGCCGCCCGCCCGCTCCGCGGCGGCGGCGGCAAGCAGTTCCTCGGCGTGGGCCCGGCCGAACTCGGAGTCCTCCAGGCCCGCCAGCATCCGCGACAGCTCCTTGGCCCGCCCCGCCTGGTCCAGCCGGGTGACCCCGCTCCTGGTCACCGAGCCGTCGTCGGCCTTCTCCAGCACCAGGTGGGTATCGGCGAAGGCCGCAACCTGCGGCAGGTGCGTGACCACGATCACCTGCGCCAGTCTCGCGAGGCGGGCCAGCCTGCGGCCGATCTCGACCGCGGCCTTTCCGCCCACGCCGGCGTCGACCTCGTCGAAGACGAAGGTCGGCACTGGGTCCGCGCCAGCGAAGACCACCTCGATGGCCAGCATGACCCGGGACAGCTCACCGCCGGACGCTCCCTTGTGCAGCGGGAGCGCGGGAGCCCCCGGATGCGCCGACAGCCTGATCTCGACCTCGTCGGCGCCATGCGGGCCCGCCTCGCGCAGCGGCGTTATCGCCACCGTGAGCCGGCCGTGCGGCATCGCCAGCGCCGCGAGCTCGGCGGTGACATCGGCCGCGAACCGGTCGGCCGCCTCCTTCCTGGCCGCGCTGAGCTGCCCGGCCAGCATCCCGACCTCCGTGGCCAGCGCGGTCTCCTCCTCGGCCAGGCCAGCGATCCGGTCGTCGGCACCCTCAAGCTCCGCGAGTCGGGCACCTGCCCGCCTGGCCCAGGAGAGCACGGCGGACACGCCGCTGGCTGTATCGTCGCCCGCCCCCCCGGAGCCCCCGCCCGGCCCCCCGCAGCCCCCGCCCGGCCCCCCGGAGCCATCACCCGCGGACCCCCCCGACGTCCCGTCCCCTGGCCCGCCCGGCCTCTCGCCGCCGGACACCGTCGCGGTGTCCCCGAACTGCCGGATCAGGCGGGTCAGCTCGGCCCGCCGCTCCTGGACGGCGGCTAGCCTCACCGGATCCGCCTCCACGGACTCCGCATAGGACGCGAGGTCGGCCGCGACATCGGAGACCAGATACGCCGCCTCGGAGACCCTCGCCCCGAGGGCGGCCAGGGCGGCGTCGTGATGGGCGGCAGCCTCCAGCGCCTGGCGCGCGGCGGCCAGCAGGGTGACCGCGTCCGCCGCGTCGTAGCTGCCGCTGGAGGGGTCGCCCAGCAGCGCCTCGTGCGCGGTCGTGGCCGCCGAGTGCAGCGCGTCCGCGTGGGACAGCCGCTGCTCCTCGGCGAACAGCTCGAGGTCCTCTCCCTCGACCGGCTCGAGTCGCTCGATCTCGGCCAGGCCGCGGCGGAGATCCTCGGCCTCGTGCTCTCGCTCCCGGGCGCGGGAGGTCAGCTCGTCCAGCTCGCCCTGGACATCACGGTGCCGCTGATAGGCCCGCTGGTAGCGGGCGAGCAGCGCCGCGAGGCCGGCTCCGGCGAAGCGGTCAAGCGCTTCGCGCTGCCGGCCCGGCTTGAGCAGCTGCTGCTGATCGGCCTGCCCGTGCACGGCCACCAGGTCATCAGCCAGGCTGATCAGCAGCGATACCGGGACGGCCCGGCCGCCGGCGTAGGCGCGCGAGCGTCCCTCAGCCGACACCGATCGACTCAGGATCAGCGCGGCCCCCCCGTCGTCGAGGTCACCGCCCGCCTCGTCTACCTGCCGGGCCACCGGGCCGTCGGGCGCGACGCTCAGCCGACCCTCCACGCTGGCGCGGTCGGCACCTGGCCGAACCCGGGCCGGGTCGGCCCGGCCGCCGAACAGCAGGCCCAGTCCCGAGACGATCATCGTCTTGCCCGCCCCGGTCTCGCCGGTCACCACGTTGAAGCCCGGCGACAGCTCGAGCACAGCCTCGTCAATCACCCCGAGGCCGCTGATACGGACCTCCTCAAGCATCGCCGCCCGGCTCCTCGTCTCGCTGGCGCGCCGCAGTGAATCCGTGCGGCACGACCGCCTCGCCATCGTCCGTGCGCCGCCGGTCGGCGCGGCCCCGCCAGCCTGTCACCGGAAGGCCGAACTTCGCCACGAGCCGGTCGGTAAAGGGCGCGCCTATCTCGGTCCCGTCGGCCGCACCGACGGTTCTAAGCCTGGCGAGAAGCACTGGCTGGCCGCCGCGCTGCACCTCGACCCTTGCTCCCGGATCCAGATCGACCCTACGACGTCCATCGCACCACAAAACGGCCCCGGATGTCTCACCGTGACCCGACGCCGCGCCGATTACCTCCGCCGCGAGCACAGAGCGCGGAGACACGACCATAGGGCCGGCGAAGAGGGCGTGCGCGCTGATCGGCACCAGCAGCAGCGCCTCGACCTCCGGCCAGACCACCGGGCCGCCGGCGGAGAACGCGTACGCGGTGGACCCGGTCGGGGTAGCGAACACCACCCCGTCGCATCCCCACCGGGACAGCGGGCGGCCGTCAACCTCGAGTACCACGTCGAGCATCCGCTCCCGCGCGGCCTTCTCCACGGTGGCCTCGTTCAGGGCCCAGGTCGTGGCCATCGCATCTCCGTTGCTCCGCACGGTCACATCGATCGTCATCCGCCGCTCGATCACGCACTTGCCCTCGACGAGCTGGTCAACCGCCTCAGAAAGGTCCTCGGGCTCGGCCTCGGCCAGGAAGCCCACGTGGCCGAGGTTGACTCCCAGCAACGGCACCTCCGCGGGCCGCGCGAACTCGGCGGCGCGCAGGAGGGTGCCGTCACCGCCGATCACCAGCACCATCTCCGCCCCCTCGGCGGCCCGGAGCGAGACCGGGACGACGTCGCCGCCGGCGATGCCCAGGTCGGCGGCCTCGGGCGCCAGGAACCGGACGGCCACCCCCGCGGCGGTCAGCCGCTCCGCCACGAGGCGGGCAATGCGCACCGCGGCCGGTCGCCCGGTGTGGGCGACAAGGAGCATCGTCCGCTTGGACTTCACTGAGGTCCTTCCGTGATCGCCCGCCGCAGGGCGGCCGGGTCCAGCGGCGGCGCCGTGCGGCGCAGCCACAGGAAATACTCCACGTTCCCGGACGGCCCCGGGAGCGGGCTGGCGACGATCCCCCGGACGCCCAGGCCGGCCTGCTGAGCCGCCGCCGCGACGCCGGCCACCGCGGCCTCCCGCTGCGCCGGATCCCGGACCACGCCCCCGGCGCCGACCCTGCCCTTCCCCACCTCGAACTGCGGCTTCACCAGCAGCAGGAAATCGGCGTCCGCCGCTGCGCACGCGACCAGCGCGGGAAGCACGAGGACCAGCGAGATGAACGACAGGTCCGCCGTGACCAGGCCCGGCGCGGGCGCCACCAGCTCGGGGGTGAGCTGGCGCACGTTGACGCGGTCCAGCACGGTCACCCTCGGATCGGTGCGCAGGGCCCAGGCCAGCTGGCCGTATCCGACGTCGACCGCGACCACCTGCGCGGCCCCGGCCCGGAGCAGGACGTCGGTGAAGCCGCCCGTCGACGCGCCGGCATCGAGGCAGCGCCGTCTGGCGACGACCAGGTCAGGAAAGGCGGCAAGTGCGCCTTCCAGCTTGCGGCCGCCGCGAGAGGCGTACTCCTCTCCTCGCTCGGATCCCTCGACCACGATCGCCGCATCCTGCCCGACCTGGCTGGCTGCCTTGCCCGCCGTCTGGCCGGCCACGACCACGCGCCCCGCCGCGATCAGGTCCGCCGCCTGCTCCCGTGACCGGGCCAGCCCTCTGCGCACGAGCTCGGTGTCCAGCCGCAGCCTCCTTGCCATGGGTAGCCAGCAGCCCGGTTAGCGGCCTGGCGGGTTCGTCGTGCCGGCCGCCTGCCCGGCCTCCCGCGGCTGACCGGTATCGAGCTCGCCCAGCACGTCCCTCAGCCGCCGGTGCACGTCCTCGAAGACCGCGCGGTGCTCGGTCACCGGCAGTCCCTCCAGCTCATCAAGCCGCGTCAGCGCCGCGTCGACCCTGGGCTCGCCGGTCGCCGACCGCTCGCCCGCCCGTTCGGGCCGCCCGTGCTCCGCCTCCCCCGCGGATCCTTCGGTCTGGTGCTCCATTCGGCCATCACCCTCCTCGCGCCGACCCGCGACCAGCCGGCGCTTTTGCTCTGCTCCCGCTTGGAACGCTACCGTCCGTGGGCGCCGCCGCGGCGCACCTGAACGTGTCGAGCCCATGCCGACTTGACCACGTAGCGCCCCGCGCGACGGGCGAGGGCCGAGAATGACCTTGAAAGCGAGGTGGTGATGGCGACCGAGGAAGAATGCCGCAAGGCCCTGGAACGGCTCCTGGCCCGAATCTCGGACCTGGATGCGGCGGACCGTGCGGCCAACCTGGTGGACCGTACGCTCAGCTGCAGGATCCCCGATCTCGGGGTGACGTTCCTGACCCGGCTGCGGCCCGATGGCGCGGATCCCGTGCGGGAGGCGGGCGACGGGGACAAGCCCGCCCAGGTCCGGTTCACCGCGAACAGCGACGTGGTCGTGTCCATCAGCGACGATCCGGCCAGCTTCGCGCGGGCCTGGCTGACCGGCCGCCTCAAGGTCCAGGGCAACGTGTTCGACCTGCTGCGCCTCAGGAAGCTGATGTAGCACACGGTCGCGCCGCACCCGTCATGCGACGGCCCTGATGCCAAGCCGCCCGCGCTGATGCCCGGCCTCGAGCGCCGACCTGATCTCGGACGCCACGGCGGCCGGCTCGGTGCGCAGCCGCCTGGGCGAGAAGTGCAGGACGATGATCCCGCGGGCGCTCATGCGCGCGTCGCGCGCTAGGGTGGCGTCCCAGTCCCCAGGCGACAGGTGCCACTGGCGGGATTCGATCTCTACGGCTACTTCGGCATCCGGCCACCACGCATCAGGCATCGCGATGAAGCTGTCCCCCATGTAGAGGCGGGCGTTGTATATGGGCTCAGGCAGCCGCTCGCGCTTGATAAGGCTGCGCAGGTCGCCCTCCGCCACGGACCGCACGCCCTCCGCGACCTCCGCAAGTACCCGGCGGAAGCGCGCCGAACCCTGCACCGGACCGCAAGCGAGCTCATCCGCAAGCTGAGAGACTTGCACTCTCCCCCGCTGGACCCCCTCGGCCACGATCGCGCGAACCTCGCTGATGTCACGGAGGCCGCAGACCGTATCCGCCACCGCGCGCGCCAGAGGTACATAGCTGACTTCGCCCACGCTGAACAGGGAACAGGGCATCCGTGACGTTCGATGCACCCGGACGAACTCAAGGCTCTGGCGTTTGCGCTCCTGTGTAATGAGCACGTCCACCACGACGATCTGCCGTGCCCAATTGTGATGCAGCGCGAGCGCCGCCGGACCCGTGATGGCGCTGCCCGGCCCCGCGTACAAGAGCGCCGCCTGCAATCGCTCCAGCCTGGTCGGGGTGCCGGTGTTTGTCATATAGACGCCCGGGAGCAGCGGCTGCCAGGGTCCGCCCACCCGGAGCCTGTGCTCCAGCGCGTGTCTGCTCATCCCGCAGTCCCTGGCCTGGCCGCGGGTGATCACGCCGCTCTGTTTCATCAGCAGGACCGCCAGTGCGTCCTGATCGAATAATGACTTCCGTCCCATGTGCGGAACTCTGCCAGACCGCTCCGACATTTCCCCTCCGCGAGCAGCTGGCCGCCCAGAGACCTACGCTCGAACAAGGTGGACGGCCCGCTGATCCGCCTGTTACCCGCACGACGGGCCATCCACCCGATTCGGCAGCCCGGGCCCTGCCGCCCCCGCTCACATACAGCGCTGCTGGCGAACAAGGTGGATGGCCCGCTGATCCGCCTGTTACCGGTACAACGGCCCACCCACCCCATTCGAGGCGCTCCGCTCGGGCCATCCGCTGGAACCCACCGCCCGCCGACCCACTACCGCCCGCCAGGCCGCCACCCTGCCACCGCCCGCCAGGCCCACCACCGCCCGCCAGGGCCGCCACCGCCCGCCGGGCCACCACCCCGCCACCGCCCGCCAGCCCGGCTGCCGCGCCACTGTTCGGCATGTGCCGACCGCCGGTGCGATGCTGGGCGCATGCCTGAGGGCGATACGGTCTGGCGTACGGCCCGCCGGCTTGACGAGGCGCTGGCCGGGCAGGTGCTTACGTGCAGCGACTTCCGGGTGCCGCGATTCGCGACCACCGACCTGACCGGACGCGCGGTGACCGAGACCGTGTCCCGCGGCAAGCACCTGCTCACGCGCGTCGACGGCGGGCTGACCGTGCACACGCACCTGCGCATGGACGGGTCCTGGCGGATCCGGCCGGCAGGCGGCTACCTGCCGCGTGATCACCGGATCAGGCTCGTGCTCGGCAACGAAAGCCGCCAGGCGCTCGGGTACCAGCTGGGCGTCGTCGAGGTCCTGCCGACCAGGAGCGAGGCACGCGCCGTCGGCCACCTCGGCCCCGACCTGCTGGGCCCCGACTGGGACGAGGCGGAGGCGGTGCGCCGTCTGAGGGCCGACCCGGACCGGCCGGTGGGCGAGGCGCTGCTGGATCAGCGAAACCTGGCCGGCATCGGCAACCTCTACAAGTCCGAGGTGCTGTTCCTGCGCGGGCTCGACCCCTGGCGGACGGCAGGCAGCGTCGATGACCCGGAAGAGCTTGTCGAGCTCGCCCGCAAGCTCCTCGACGCCAACAAGGACCGGGCCGGCCAGATCACCACGGGGAACCCGGCCCGCGGCCAGGAAACCTGGGTCTACGGCAGGCCCGGCCGGCCATGCCGCCGCTGCGGCACCGCGATCCGCACCGCCCGGGCCGCCGGCGGGCGCGCCGACCTCGAGGACCGGGTCACGTTCTGGTGCCCGCACTGCCAGCTGTGAGCGCCGGTGACGCCGGCCATGGATCACCAGGGCCCGGGGTCCACGAGGCTCCCCCCTACCAGGAGTATCCGGGCCGGGCCCGGCACGAGCCGTTCAGCGCGATCCGGAGCCGCGGCCCGCCGTACCTCGGCCAGCCTGCCGCGGATCCGCTCCAGCCCGTCCTCCCGCACCGCGACGGACTCAGCCGCCGCATGCAGCGACCGGCGCAGGAACTGCTCGAACTCGCGGTCCCGCTGCATCATCCGCCCGCACCCCGGCCATTGTCCGCGTTTGGCTTACCACATCGGAGACGGCGTTAAGAGATTGCCAAGACCACCTCAAGATCCCCTGAAGCCGGCCAGCGCAGAGCCCCGGCACCGCGTGACGGTGCCGGGGCTCGGCAGGCCTCCCTGCTAGGCGTCTCGCTTGCGGAACAGGATCAGCCCGGCGCCGAGCGCGATCGCGGCGTAGCCGCAGAACACCGCCAACCCGACCCATGGGCTGAACATGGCGGTCCCGGACTGGTTCTCCCAGATCGCCCCGCCCGCGTTGAACGGGATCCATTTGTCGATGTGCACGGCCCAGTTGTTGGGCAGGAACCCGCTGAGGATGAACAGCACGAACAGCACGCCGATCGCGGCGGTGATGGCCCCGGCCGTGTGCCGGATGATGGCGCCCAGCCCGAACGAGAGCAGGCCGCAGACGGCGAGGAACAGCCCGCCGCCGATCACCGCGCGCAGCACGCCGGGCTGCCCGATCGTGGAGTTGATGTGCTGCGTGGACAGGATCGCCTGCCCGACGAAGTAGCTGGCGAACGACGTCACCAGCCCGACGACCAGCGCGATCCCGCCGAACACCACGGCCTTGGCCGCGAGCGAGACGCCGCGGCGCGGCATCACCGACAGCGACGTCCTGATCATGCCGGTCGAGTACTCGGACGTGATCGTGAGCGCCCCGAGCACGGCGATGACCAGCTGGCCGAGGATCAGCCCGAACAGGCTCGTCTCGGTGGCGCGCGCGAGCTCCTGAGCCCTGTCGAAGGCCTGTCCGCTGGGGGGCATCTGGCTGAAGTTCTGCACCCGCCCGAAGGCGAACAGCGCGCCGATCCCGATCGTGATCACGACGAGCGCGAGCAGGGACCAGTAGGTAGACCGGACCGAGCGGATCTTCGTGAACTCGGAGCGGAGCGCGCCGCCGAACCCCGCCCGCCCCCGCGCGGCGGGCAGTGCGGCGCGGGTGCTGCTGACCGGAACTGCTGTCGTGGTCATCTCAGGCCACCTTTCCTGCGTTAGCGGTCTGGAGCTCCCGCTCGGCCGGGACGCCGGCGTGGAACTGCACGCTGGACGCGGTCAGCTCCATGAACGCCTGCTCGAGCGAGGCCTGGGCGGGCGCGAGCTCGTGCAGCCGTACCGAGTTCTCGAACGCCAGGTCCCCGACCTGGCTGACGCCCAGGCCGTGCACGACCATCAGCCCGTCGCCGTCCTCGTGCACCGTGCCCCCGGCCGCGGCGACCACGCGGGACAGCGCGGCGGGCTGCGGCGTGCGCACCCGGACCGACTGCCGGGAGTTGGCCGCGATGAACTCCGGCACGGTGCAGTCGGCGATGAGCCGGCCGCGGCCGATCACCAGCAGGTGGTCCGCGGTGTTCTCCATCTCCGACATCAGGTGGCTGGACACGAAGATCGTCCGCCCCTCGGCGGCGAGGGCCTTCATCAGGTTGCGGATCCACAGGATGCCCTCGGGATCCAGCCCGTTCACCGGCTCGTCGAACATCAGCATGGCCGGGTCGCCGAGCAGCGCCGCGGCGATCCCGAGGCGCTGGCCCATGCCCAGGGAGAAGCCCTTGGACCGCTTGCGGGCGACCTCCGTGAGCCCGACCAGTCCGAGTACCTCGTCCACCCGCCGCGGGGGCAGGTTGTTGGTCTCGGCCAGGCAGAGCAGGTGGTTGTAGGCGCTGCGCCCGCCGTGCACGGCCTTGGCGTCCAGCAGCGCGCCGACCTCGCGCATCGGGTAGGCGAGCTCCGCGAACGGCTTGCCGTTGACGGTGACCGTGCCGCTTGTGGGGTGGTCCAGGCCGAGGATCAGCCGCATGGTGGTGGTCTTGCCCGCCCCGTTCGGCCCGAGGAACCCGGTAATCCTCCCCGGCTCGACGCTGAAGGACAGGTCGTCGACGGCCACCGTGTCGCCGTATCGTTTGGTGAGGCCCCTTGCCTCGATCATGGCTGTTCCTTCCTAATCGGCCCCCGCCGTGTGCGGCGAGAGTCCTTCCTGCCGGCCCACGACCGAGTGCCCAGCCAGCGCCCTCAGTCTCGCCGGGCACCCGCCGATCCCGCGTCGGCCCGAGTGCTGATCCCGGTGCGACCGCAGGGGGATATCCCAGGCGGCTCCGGTAGGCCGGAAAGCGGAGACCCGCAGCCGCAAGTGGCACGCGGCGCGGGTGACGGAGACAGAATTTCCGTAACGCTTCGTGCGTGCCGCCGGACAGCGCGGCGCGCCTGGCCCGGGGTCCCGGAACAAGCCCGCGGCCTACAGCGGGCTGGACGCCGCCGCGAGCTCCTCGCGCGGATTACCGCCTGGCCGCTCGGCCCGCACGGCGGACCGGCCGGTCCCGAGCTGCGCTGCGCCCAGCCACAGCAGCAGGCACAGCGGGTAGATGAAGTAGCCGAACCGCGTGGCCGGCGCCAGCACGAACATCACCGACAGCCCGATGGCCAGCCGCCACACCGCAGCCGGCACCGTCCGCGGCGGGCGCACCGCCAGCGAGCCGGCGATCACCGCTCCGGCCAGCACCAGCAGCCCCACCGCGATCAGGTGCCCGGTGTGACCGGTGGCGGCGATCGCGTGGCCCGGCAGCGGGCTGGCGGCCGCCGACGTGACGCCAGCCAGCCCCAGCGGGAACAAGATCGTGTTCTCCGCCAGCGCCGACGGCCACACCGCGGCCACCGGCGCGGCCACCGCCACGCACGCGGCCAGCGCCGAGCCCAGGAACGCCAGGCACGGCCGTCGGCCGTCCCGGGTCGCGATCAGCACCGCGGCCACGATCACCGCCGGCCAGGCGATGGCCTTGGCCGCCGACGCCAGCCCCCGCGCCACCCCGGCCGCCGCGAACCGCGGCCGCCGCCACAGCAGCGCGAACCCCAGGCACAGCAGGGCCAGGATCGGCACGTCGGTGCCGCCCGCGGCCAGCTCCAGCGCGATCACCGGCG
>DASYXX010000167.1:0-3023 GCA_035934395.1 Streptosporangiaceae bacterium | reverse complement strand
GGGCATAGGCACGCAGGGCGCTGCGCATCCGTCCCATGACCACGGCGGCCTGCAGGCCGGACCCGGCCACATCCCCCACGACCATGCACAGCTCCCCCGACGGGAGCGTAAACGCGTCGTACCAGTCGCCGCCCACCACGCCGCGGCCGGCGATGAACCGCGCGGCCATCTCGGCCCCGGCGACCGCCGGCAGCGCCGACGGCAGCAGGCTGCGCTGCAACGCCGCCGCCGCCACCCGGTCGGCCCGGGTCGTCATGGACTGCACGGCCGCCGCCGCGCGGTCCGCCGCAACCTGCAGCAGCTCGCTGTCCTGGCTGGTGAACCGGCGCCCGCTCAGCGAGCCGACGTGCAGCACCCCGATCACCCGGCCGCCGGCCACCAGCGGCACGCCCAGCAGGGAGCGGATCCCTTTCGCCGTGAGGATCGGGTTGAGCACGGTAGTCGGATCGACGCGGTCGAGGATCACCGGCCGGTGCTCGGCGGCGATGCGCCCGGCGAAGCCCCGGCCGACCGGGATGCGCACGCCCTGGCGTACCTCCTCCTCCAGCCCCGCAGCCGCGGTCGCGATCAGCTGGCCGGACGAGAAGTCCAGCAGCAGCACCGCGGCCGTATCGGCCCCCACGATGTCCCTGGTGCGCTCCAGCAGCTCGGCCAGCAGCTCCTCGTCGTCCAGGCGCGACAGCGCCGCGTCGGTGATCGACTGGATGTCACGCAGCCGGTCTTCAGCTGCAGCGGGGCTCGGATGCACTTTCACCTCGATGCCTCCCACCTGTAAGGCGCTGGTAATGGGGACATCCGCGGCGTCAGCCGGACACGGCGCCGGCCGTCTCGACAACAGTGATTCAAGCGTAACGATGGGCGGCTACCAGCGGGACCAGCCGGATGCATCTCTGCCCTGGTGTCGGTCCTGGCCGAGGACTGCCTGCTGACCATGCCACCCGCCCCGCTCGCCTACCGGGGCCGCCCGGGCCATCGCGACGTTCTTCGCCACGGTCCCGCAGCAGGCGGACTGGCCCCGGACCAGGCCAGCTAGGGGAGTTTCTCGAACACCGCGACCTGACTGCTGCTGTCGGAGGTGAACGCCGCCCGGTCCCATCCCGCCCACCGCTCGCGCAGCCGGAAGCCGTTGATCCTGGCCATGAGGTCGAGCTCGGACGGCCATACGTAACGGTAGGGCGCACTGTGGCGCACCAGGCGCCCGTCGACCTCGATCCAGTGATGCGACCACGCGATCTGCCCCACCAGGTCGTCGAAAGTCTCGATCCCGACGTGATCGGGATCGAGCCTGAAGACCCAGGCGGCCTGTCCGGGCGGCACCCGGCGGAGCTGGGGGACGATCACCTCCGCCACGAAGCATCCGCCGGGCTCCAGGTGAGCGGCCGCGTTGGCGAAGACCGCCAGCTGATCGTCCTGCGTGGTGACGTTCATGATCGTATTCGCCACCAGGTACACCAGCGTGAACGGCGCCCCGGGAACACGCGTGGTCGTCATGTCGCCGATGGTCACCGGGACGGCGTCGCCGCCGGGCTTGGCCAGCAGCCGCTCGGCCATGGGCCGCGACAGCTCGAGGCCGTGTACTGCGATCCCCCGGGCGCTCAGCCCCAGAGCCACCCGCCCGGTGCCGACCGCGAACTCCAGCGCAGGCCCGCCTCCGGCCAGCTCGGCCAGCAGGGCGACCATCGGTTCGAGAACCGCCGGCTCGAACATGGCCGAGTAGGTCTTGTCGTAGACCTCGGCCACCTCCGGGCCCCAGGTGATCGAACCCATGAGCGGAGCCTCTCGCGAACCGCCGCCCGCCGGCCACAGGTTTTCTGGGCCGGGACCCTGGTAGCCTGACCCGCAACGCGAGGGGGTCCCATGCCCGAGCAGTCGTCGTATCGCGTGGTCGTGGCCGGCGCCGGGTTCGGGGGGATCGGCATGGCCGCCGCGCTCCGGCAGGCGGGCATCGACGACTTCCTCGTGGTCGACCGGGGTGACGAGCTCGGGGGGACCTGGCGCGACAACACCTACCCCGGTCTGGCCTGCGACGTGCCGTCGAACCTGTACTCGTTCTCGTTCCGGCCGAGCCGCTGGAGCCGCCGCTTCCCGCCTCGGGAGGAGATCCTGGGCTACCTGCGCGCGCTGGCCGCGGATCGCGGGCTCGGCCCCCACTTTCGCTTCGGCGCGGGCATCGCCGGCGCCGAGTTCGACGAGCGCCGCGCCGCGTGGAACATCACGCTCGAGGACGGACGCACGCTGCGGGCCGGCGCCCTCGTCTCCGCCGTCGGGCAGCTCAACCGGCCCCGCCTTCCCGACATCGCGGGCCGCGACGAGTTCGCCGGACCGTCGTGGCACTCCGCCCGCTGGGACCACGACGTCGGCCTGGCAGGCCGGCGGGTAGCGGTGATTGGTACCGGGGCGAGCGCCATCCAGTTCGTTCCCGAGATCGCCAAGGTCGCCGCGCGCGTCGACGTCTACCAGCGCACCCCCCCGTACGTGCTGCCCAAGTTCGACCACCCGTACGGCCGCGCCCAGCTGCTCCTGTTCGAGCGGTTCCCCGCGGTGCGGAAGGCCGACCGGCTGCGCATCTTCCTCTACGGCGAGCTTCTTACGAGCGGGTTCGTCCTGTCGCCGAAGTTCCTGGCCGCGCCGATGCAGAGGTGGCGCCGGCAGCTCAGGACCCAGATCGCCGACCCGCAGCTGCGCGAGAAGTGCGTCCCCGACTACGTGATGGGCTGCAAGCGGGTGCTGTTCTCCAACGACTGGTACCCGACGCTGGCCCGCCCGGACGTCGAGCTGATCACCGACCCGATCGAGCGCATCGTGCCCGAGGGCGTGCGCACCGCCGACGGGACCACCCGCCAGGCGGACGTGATCGTCTACGGCACCGGCTTCCAGACGCTGGACTTCCTGGCCCCCATGTCGGTGACCGGCCTCGGCGGGCGCCGCCTGGACGAGACCTGGCGCGACGGGGCGCAGGCGTACCTCGGGATCACGGTCTCGGGGTTCCCGAACTTCTTCATGCTCTACGGGCCGAACACCAA
>DASYXX010000883.1:0-1773 GCA_035934395.1 Streptosporangiaceae bacterium | reverse complement strand
AGCTGCTGCGCCAGTTCGGCCGGCCCCTTTCGCCTACTCCGGCGCCACGGCCACCCTGTTGCCCTACATTCACCGGGCCGCGCGGATCGTGGATCTCTACGACGGGATCGCCGGCGGGTGCTTCCGGGACACCAGCCGCATCGCCCCATACAACTTGTACGCCCACACGCGGCAGCTGCTGAAACAGGCCCCCAGCGCGAGCAGGGCACAGGACGTCGGGTTCCAGTTCGGCCCGCCTCCGCCCGGCCGCGCGGTTACCCGGTCGGCGGCTGTGTCCTACCCGGCGGCCTCGTTCCGCTTCACCTGGTCGCCGGCGAAGGGCCGCTGGCTGGTCTGGATGGACGGGAAGCCGGCGGTGACCATCGACGGCGGGCGGCTATCGCCCGCCACTGTGGTGATCCAGCACACCACGGTCCGCACATCGCGGTTCCTGGAGTACGGCAAGCCGCCGCCGTACGGCGTCCCGCCTTCCAGCCCGCCTCGAAATCCGCCCGCCCCGCCGGGGAACACCACCGGCCATAGGCTTGATCCCCGGCCCCAGCATGGCAAAGCCTGATCGCGGTCCCGGCGCCATAGTGCACGCGTCCGACGCTGGGGCCACAATGGCATAGTGCCAAGTACCAGCACGGGTGAGGATTCCTGGACCAGTTCCGGGCTGGACTTTCTCATCGCCCTGGACCGGCACAGCCGCGGGCTGGGCGCCGCGCTGCAGCAGGCGATCCGGGATGCAATCCGCGCCGGGCAGCTGCACCCGGGCGACACGCTGCCTTCCACCCGCGGTCTCGCCGCAGACCTGGGCGTGGCCCGGGGCACGGTCGTGGAGGCATACGAGCAGCTGGTCGCCGAGGGGTGGCTGATGGCCCGGCATGGGCTGGGCACCTCGGTGGCGGACCTGCCCGCTGCGCCGCCGCCACCAGCGGAGCCCCCGGCAGTGCCAGAGCCGCGTCACGACATGCGGCCAGGTCATGCCGACCCGTCCAGTTTCCCGCGCCAGAGGTGGGCCGCGGTCATGCGCAGGGTGCTGGCTGAGGCGCCCGACGCGGCGTTCGGCTACGCCGACCCGCGGGGCCGGCCAGAACTGCGCGCGGCACTGGCCGGCTACCTCGGCCGCGCCCGCGGGGTGCACGCCACAGCCGCGAGCCTGCAGGTCTGCGCCGGCGCGGGGCACGCCCTGGGCATCGCGTTCCGCGCGCTTGCCGCCCACGGTGCCCGGCTCTTGGCGGTCGAGGATCCCAGCTCGCCGCGGATGCGCGAGATCGCCGCCGGTGCCGGACTCGAACTGGTGGTGCTTCCCTGCGACGGTTCCGGCGCGCGAGCCGGTGTGCTTGCCGGGCTGGGCGCTGATGCGGTCGTGGTGACCCCGGCGCACCAGTATCCGCTGGGGGTCACCTTGAGCCCGCAACGGCGTGGCGAGCTGCTGGCCTGGGCCAGCAGCACCGGGGGGATAATCGTCGAGGACGACTACGACGGCGAGCTGCGCTACGACCGGCAGCCGGTCGGGGCGCTGCAGGCCCTCGACCCGGGCCGGGTGATCTACGTCGGCACCACGAGCAAGTCCCTGGCAGCCGCGCTGCGGGTCGGCTGGCTGGTGGGACCCCCGCAGCTGACAGGCCAGGTGGCGGAGGTGATCCGGATCATCAACGCCTGGCCCTCGTCGCTGGAGCAGCTGGCGCTGGCCAGGTTCATCGAGACCGGCATGTTCGACCGGCACATCCGCCGGATGCGGGGCATCTACCGGCAGCGGCGTGATCTGCTGGTTGCCACGCTTGCCCG
>DASYXX010000873.1:0-9112 GCA_035934395.1 Streptosporangiaceae bacterium | reverse complement strand
TGCCGATCGGCATCGCCGTGGCCCTGGCCGCGCCGGCGTTCCTTCCCGAGTCGCAGCGCCAGCCCGGGCGGTTCGACCTCGCCGGAGCGGTCACGTCGACCGCGGGCATGACCGCGCTGGTGTACGGATTCATCCGCGCCGCCTCGGACGGGTGGAGCAACCGGACGGCCCTGAGCGCGTTCGCGACCGCGGTCGTGCTGCTCGTCCTGTTCGTGGTCAATGAGGCCCGCGTCAGGCAGCCGATCACCCCGCTGCGGCTGTTCGCCGACCGCGGCCGCGCGGGCGCGTACGTCAGCAGGCTCCTGCTCGTGGCGGGCATGTTCGGGATGTTCTTCTTCCTGACCCAGTTCGTCCAGAACATCCTGGGGTTCAGCCCGCTGCGGGCGGGGATCTCGTTCCTGCCGATGACCGCCGCGCTGTTCGCCGTGTCACGCTTCTCGCCGCAGCTTCTCGCCCGGTTCGGCGCCCGGCCGCTCATGCTGGCGGGCCTGCTGCCGGTGGTCGCCGGGATGGCCTGGCTGTCCCGAATCTCGCCGGACACCAGCTACCTGTCCGGCGTGCTGGGGCCGATGCTGCTGATCGGCGGCGGGATGGGCGTGGTCTTCGTCCCGCTGACCATGGCCTCGCTGGCGGGCGTCCGGCCGCAGGACTCGGGGGCCGCGTCCAGCATGGTGAACGTCGCCCAGCAGGTCGGCGGGTCGCTGGGGCTGGCGATCCTGGTCACCGCGTACAGCACGGCCACGAGGAACGCGGCCCGGCACCCGCTGGCTCATGTCACTGCGCTGGCGCAGCAGCACCACGCGGTCGTGCACGGCATGTCCAGCGCGTTCACGCTAGCGGTGATCTTCGACATCCTGGCCTTCCTGATCGTCCTGGCGATCATCCGCGACCGGGCCCGCCCGCCCGCTGACCGGGTCCCGCAGCCAGCCGACTCAGCCCTGGAGCCGGCCGAGGAAGCGGCCTGACCCCGTCCAGATCAGCGGGGACGTCTGTCGGCGCACAGCCCTGACAGACGTCCCCGCCATCGTGATCATCCGGCTTGCGGCGGAGTCAGGATGCGCTGACGGAAGGCATGGTCACGGCGAGGACGGCGCGGTGCGTGGGCACGGCCTCCGCGTGACGCCGCCGGCCCGCATCGGTCAGGCAGACGTCGATGCCCCGCCGGTCCGCGTCGCACATGTTGCGCTGCACCAGTCCATGCTGCTCCAGCCGGCCGATCAGGCGGGACAGCGTGCTCTGGCTCAGGTGCACGGAATCGGCCAGTTCCTGGACGCGGAACTTGTGCTGGTCGTTCTCGGCCAGCCGCTCGAGCACCTCGAACTCGCTGACGCCGAGCCCGTGCCGTTCGCCGAGTTCGTGCTCCAGGGCGGTGGTGACGGCGGCGTGGCACGCGGCGAGCGACCGCCACGCGTTCACGACCGGCGGCAGCCCGCCGGGATCGCCCGCGTGCCGTGTGCTCATGGGCGGAGTGTAGCGCCTGGTCAGCACTAGATGCAAACACATTAAATTACTTTGCATATACTGCTTGTGCATGCATACAGTCAGGCCATGACCACGACAACGATCGCTCCCGCCGCTGAGTACCGCTGGACCCCGCGCCTCTGGGGCATTCTGGCGGTCTTGTGCGGCGCCCTGTTCCTGGATGCGCTGGATGTCTCCATGGTGGGGGTCGCCCTGCCGTCGATCCGCGCCGATCTCGGGCTCTCCACGTCCTCGCTGCAGTGGGTGGTCAGCGGGTACGTGCTGGGCTACGGCGGCCTGCTGCTCCTCGGCGGCCGCGCGGCCGACCTGCTCGGACGCCGCCGGGTCTTCCTGGCCGCGCTGGGCATCTTCGCGGTCGCCTCGCTGTTCGGGGGCCTGGTCAGTAGCGGCGGCCTGCTAATCGCCGCGCGCCCGATCAAGGGCATGGCCGCGGCCTTTACCGCACCGGCCGGCCTGTCCATCATCACCACAACGTTCGCCGAGGGACCGGACCGGAACCGGGCGCTGAGCATCTACTCGGCCTTCGGCGCCGGCGGGTTCTCGCTTGGCCTCGTTCTGTCCGGGCTGTTCACCGAAGTGAGCTGGCGGTGGACGCTGCTGCTCCCCGCCCCGGTCTCGGCGGTCATCCTCGTCGCCGCCACGCGCCTCGTCCCGCGCGACACGGCGCCGGACCGGCAGGGCCGGCGCTTCGACCTGCCCGGCGCCGCCACTGTCACCGCGGCCATGCTGCTGCTGGTGTACGCGGTCGTGAACGCTCCGCAGGCCGGCTGGGCCTCGGCGCGTACGCTCGGCTCCTTCGCCGCCGTCGCGGTCCTGCTGGCCGCGTTCGTGACCATCGAACTGCGCAGCCGCGATCCGCTGGTCCGGCTGGGCATCTTCCGCTCGGCGACGCTGACCCGCGCCAACGTCGGGGCGATGGTGCTGTTCGGCTCCTACGTGGCCTTCCAGTTTCTGGTCACCCAGTACCTGCAGATCATGGCGGGCTGGTCGGCGCTGGCGACCGCACTGGCGTTCCTGCCCGCGGGCGTGCTGGTCGCCATCGCCTCGACGCGCATGGGACCGGTCCTGGACAAGTTCGGGCCGCCGAGGATGATCGCGGTGGCCTTCGCCTGCCTGGTGGCCGGCTACGCGCTGTTCCTCCGCATCGGCCCGCATCCGGACTACCCAGCGGTGATCCTGCCCTCGGTGCTGCTGATCGGCGCCGCGTTCGGGCTCGGGTTCTCGGCACTGAACATCCAGGCGACCTCGGGCGTGGCCAACCAGGAGCAAGGCCTCGCGTCGGGCATCCTGCAGACCTCGTTCCAGGTGGGCGGGGCGATCGTGCTCGCGATCGTCACCGCGATCGTGGACGCGGGCGGCGCCAACCGCGTCGTAACGATCCAGGCGCTGAGCGCCTACCGTCCCGCGCTCGAGGTCATCACCGGCATCGCCGCGCTCGGCGTCGTGATCGGACTCAGCGGCCTGGCCCCGCTGCGGACGCCAAGCGCCGTCGCTCAGATCGCGGCGGACGGTGACATGGCCGAGCTTGAGTCGGCCGACAGCGCCCCAGTGGGCTGACTGTTCTTCCTCCGTCCTCAGGTCAGCGTCGATGCCATCGCGCCGCGCTGATGACGCTCTTCCTCCGTCCTCGGGTTGGCGTCAATGCCGTCGCTCCGCGCTGATGACGGCTTACCAGTCGAACCCCGCGACCATCACATGGCCGCCAGGCCCGGCGCCCGGGTCAAAGTAGGACAGGACCAGCTGAGTCGGGGTGCTGAGCTCAGGATGCACGATGATCGCGCGGCAGAAGTTCAGCAGGCCGGCGCCCGCCCGGCACGGCACGCGCCCGGACATGACCGGGTGCCAGGTACCGGCGGGCGCCGGCGAGGCGTAGACGCTGAAGTCGCCGGCGATGTCGGTCTGCTCGACCAGGATGAACTGCCGCCCGGCGGCCGCCATGTCGGCAACGCTCACCGCCGACGGCGTCGCGCCAGTGATGACGGAGGTCGCCGCGACGGGATTCGTCGTCCACGAACCCGGGACATCGCTGCTTTGCCACCGGTAATTCAGCGGGTCGCTCCAGGCCCGCGGGGTGGCGGGCACGCGCGCCTCGAACAGCGTCCCGGTGGCGCACCCGCCGTGCGCCACGGCCGTGCACGTGGGCCCGAACAGGTACAGATAGCGGCCGGAGAAGACAGGCGAGCCGAGCAGCTTCGCCCCGGCGCCCACGACCAGGTTCATCCCGGAGAACACGAACGCGTCGTTGCTCAGCCTTCCGGTGGCCGGATCGTACTCGGCCAGGCCGAAGCCCTCGGGCAGCCAGCCGCCGGCCCCGAGCTGCACGCAGTAGTTGTTGAACGCGATCAGCAGCTCCGGCGAGGCCGGCACGCGGGTAACGCCGCTGGCCCAGGAGGCGGGGTAGCTGCCGTCGCTGCCGCACGGCCGACCAGTCGACGTGACGAGCCCGCGGGGCGGCGGCAGGAACGGCGCGGGCGCGTGTCCCGGCCCCGGCGCGTCGCCGGCCGAGGGCACGCCCCCGGGGGCAGCGCCCGCTGCCAGGGGGGTATCCACCTCGCTGAGCTGGCCGGGCACTCGCAGGCGCGGGCTAGAGCCGACCACGGCCCGGCCCTCGGCCGCCGTCGAACCAGGAATGAACCGCCGCAGAGCCCAGGCAACGCGGCCGCTCGCGGTCTGGCCGCGCACGTAGACCGGCGTGTCGCAGAAGAGCCAGAGACTGCGCCGAGGGTCGGCCGGGAACGGAGCGCTATAGCCGCAGTCGCGGGCCAGGCTGACGCTCCCCCCTCGCTCGGCCCCGGACAGGACCAGACCGGGAGCCAGCGGGGCCGGGGGGCGGCCGACCAGGAACGCCACCGCCACCAGGACCGCGAGGATGCCCAGCAGGAGAACGCGGCGCCACAAACGACTCTGTGCCCGGCTCGCCTCCGGGCCGCTTCGAGGCACCGCGACCTACCGCTCGCGCATTGCCGCGCGCGTCCGGTCCCGCGCCGTCACGAGCGGCCATTTTAGTCCAGACCGCCCGCCGACAGTGTCACAGGCCGGCCCGGCATCTCGTCTCAGAGTCCAGCCGGCTCACAGGCGAGCGGGCCGGTACCCATCAGGAGGGACGCACGATGAAGATCTTCGTCGCCGGGGCAGCCGGGGCGATCGGGCGGCAGATCCTGCCCCAGCTGGCCGCGCGGGGGCACCAGGTCACGGCGACCACCCGGAGCCCGGGCAAGGCCGCGATACTGCGCGAGCTGGGCGCCGAGCCGGTCGTGATCGACGGTCTCGATGCCGTGGCCGTCGGCGAGGCGGTCGCGCGAGCCGAGCCCGAGGTCGTCATCCATCAGATGACCTCCCTGGCCCGATCGTTCAACCTGCGCAACTTCGACAAGATGTTCGCGGTCACCAACCAGCTGCGCACGGAGGGAACCGACCATCTGCTGGCCGCCGCGGTCGCCGCGGGCGTCCGGCGCTTCGTGGCCCAGAGCTACACCGGCTGGTCCAATACGCGTAGCGGCGGCCCTGTGAAGACCGAGGAAGACCCGCTCGACCCGAGCCCGCCCGCCATGCAGCGCGAGTCGCTTACCGCGATCCGCCACGTTGAGCGCGTCGTCCCGGCGGCGTCGCCCGTGCAGGGAATCGTGCTGAGGTACGGCTCGTTCTACGGGCCCGGCGCGTCCGACGATTTCGTCGACCTGATCAGGAAGCGGCGGGTCCCGGTCATCGGCGACGGCGCGGGCGTCTGGTCGTTCCTGCATATCCGGGACGCCGCGGCCGCGACGATCGCGGCGCTGGAGCACGGAGCGCCGGGCGTCTACAACGTGGTCGACGACGAGCCAGCTAGCGTGGCGGAGTGGCTGCCGTACGTGGCGCGGGCGGTGGGCGCGAAAGCGCCGCGCCGGGTGCCGGTCTGGCTCGGCCGCCTGGCGGCGGGCGAGGTGGGGGTCTCGATGATGACGCAGATCCGCGGTTCGTCGAACGCGAAGGCGAAGCGGGAGCTCGGCTGGCGCCCCGCGTGGCCGAGCTGGCGGGAGGGATTCTCCCGCGGGCTCGCCGACAGCGAGTGACCCGCATGGTCGCCACGGGCGCCCGCAGACGAGCAGGAGGCACCGAGATGTCCACAGCCGAGACCTACGAGCGGCTCCGGCCGCTGATGTTCTCGATCGCCTACCGGATGCTCGGGCGGGCCAGCGAGGCCGAGGACGTCGTCCAGGAGGCGTTCCTGCGCTACCACCGCGCGCAGTCCGGGCGCGGGGGAGCTGGCGGGGAGGCAGGCATCGACTCGCCGAAGGCTTACCTGTCCTCGGTTACCACCCGGCTGTGCATCGACTACCTGCGCTCCGCGCGGATTCGCCGCGAGGCCTACACGGGCAACTGGCTGCCGGAGCCGCTGCCGACCGGCGAGCAGCTCGCCGGCAGCGCGGGCTCCGACCCGGCCGGCCTCGCCGAGCAGGCGGACTCGCTGTCCATGGCGTTCCTGCTCCTGCTCGAGCGGCTGTCGCCGGTGGAGCGGGCGGTCTTCCTGCTGCACGATGTGTTCAGCTACGGCTACGACGAGATCGCCCGCATCGTCGGCAAGAGCGAGGACAACTGCCGTCAGCTGGCCGCACGGGCCCGGCGCCACGTCGGCGAGCGCCGGCCCCGCTTCGAGGCCTCCCGGAGCAAGCGCGAGGAGCTCGCCGCCCGGTTCTTCAGCGCGGTCGGCGACGGCGACATGGACGGACTGGTCACGATGCTGGCCGCGGACGTGGTGGTGTACGGGGACAGCGGCGGGATCAGCCCGTCCTGGCCGCACCCGATCGTCGGGCGCGACCGAGTCGTCCGGCTCCTGCTCGGCATCGCCGAGCAGATCAGGCAGGTCGGGGTCGCGATCCGGCCCGTCGAGATCAACGGGCAGCCCGGGGCGCGGATCGAGGACCCCGGCGGCCGGCTGATCAGCGTGTTCGTCCTGGACATCGCCGACGGCCAGGTGCAGACCGTTCGGTCGGTCATCAACCCAGACAAGCTCCGCCACCTCGGCCCGCTGGCCGATGTGCCGGCGCTTCGCCGTCAGCTGCGCCCGCCGGGCTGACCAGGCTGATCAGGCCCCCGCGCCGTTCAGCCGCTCGGAGTCAGGCCTCGTGATGCGCGGCCCAGTGCTGCTCGAGCGGGGCCACGAGCTCGGCGGCCCGCTCCTCGGGGAAGAACAGCCTGCCGCCGTCGACGGTGATGACCCGGGTCACGCCCGGGATGGTGTCCCGCAGCCAGTAGGCCCAGGACACGTCGAAGTTCACGTCGTCGGTGCCCCAGACTACGAGCGTGGGCACCGTGAGCGCGCGAAGCTGCGGCTCGACCGCCTTCAGGTCGCCGGGATCGAGCGATACCAGCAGCCGCTCGAACTCGCGGGCCCGTTCAAGCGTGCCGATGCAGGGTTCCAGGTAGGCGCGGATAACCTCGAGATCCACTTTCTCCGGGTGCTCGTAGGCGGTGCCGAAGGAGACGTCGCGGGCCGCGCTGAGGTCCTTCATCAGCTCGACTGAGGTCGGCGCGAGGGTGCCGGCCGCCGCGAGCTCCACCACTGGCTTGAACGCCTCGGGCGGCAGGTTCTCGCTGGTGTCGCAGTTGGTCAGGGTGAACGTCGTCAGCCGCTGCGGGTGGCGGGCGGCGAAGATCTGTGCGATCGCTCCCCCGGTGTCGTTGGCGACCAGGTCGATGCCGGCGAGCCCGAGCGCGTCGCAGAAGTCCTCGAGCACCGAGGCCATCGCGGCGAGCGACAGGTCCTGTTCCGCGGTCACCGGGGTCTGGCCGTGCAGCGGCAGGTCGAGCGCGACGCAACGGCGACCATGCCGCACCGCTTCGATGACGTTGCGCCACAGATAGGCATTGGTTCCGATGCCGTGGACGAAGAGCGCGACCGGTCCTGTCCCGGTGTCGATGTAGCTGATCTCGCCGGACCGGGTTTGGACGACGCGCCGGTGAGCGTCAAGCTCGGCTGGTTGCATGGTGCTCGCCTCTCCTGTGCTGGGCTGTAACCTCAGTAGACTGACTGTCGGTCTATATCAGCAAACCGACCGTCGGTATGTCAAGGCCCGAAATGAGCGGACCCCGGGAGCCGTGATGGACCGACCTAACAAGAACGTCACCCGCGGGGCGGCGACGCGGGCTCAGCTGATCGACATCGCCACCCGCCTGTTCGCGTCCCGCGGCTACGAGGACACCTCGATCGAGGCGGTGCTGCAGGAGGCCGGGGTTAGCCGCGGGTCGCTTTATCACCACTTCGCCGGCAAGGAGGCCCTGTTCGAGGCCGTGCTCGACGACGTCGAGACCAGGGTGGGCCGTCAGACGATCGCGGCCGCGGTCGGAGCGGACGGGCCAGCCAGCGCGCTCCGCGCGGCGTTTCTCGCGTGGATCAAGCTCGCGGGCGACCCGGTCGTGCAGCGGATCTTGCTGATCGACGCGCCGGCGGTGCTCGGCTGGGAGCGGTGGCGGGCGATGGAGGAGCGCCACGCCCTGGGCGCGATCCGGGCGACGCTGCAGGCCATCGCCGACCAGGGGAACCTGCGGCCCGAGCTGGTCGGCACGCTGGCCCACGTGCTGCTCGCCTCGGTCAACGAGATCGCGCTGGTCGTAGCCCGCTCGGACGATCCGGCCGCCGCGATGAGGGAGGGCGCCGACGCCATCGACGAACTCCTGCGGCGCCTGCTGACCTGACGCGCTCGTCTACGGGGGTGTCTTCCCGTGTGGTCGATGGCCCATCGACCACGCTCTATGGCGCTCTATGGGGGTCGGTGGCCCATCGACCACATGGCCAGCCCGCGCGGGAAACGGCGAAAGCCGCATAACGGGCGACCGACGGCCCGGTGACGGGCGGGCCGCCGGCCCGGCAGCGCGGAGCGAGACTTACTCGGGGCGGAATATCGGGACGCTCAGGTCAGGGTGATCTTCCCAGGCGACGGCGACGCGCTGGTTTACGTGGACCGCGTCCGGGTCGGCGTCGATCTCCGCGAGCATCCGGAAGCCCTCGTCCAGGTCGATCACGCCGACCACGTACGGAATGCGGCCGGCGAAGAATGGCTGCCCGTGCTGGCGGATCACGGTGAACGTGTACACGGTGCCGCGGCCAGCCGAGTCCCGCCACTCGGGCTCGCCGTGGGTGCAGCCGGTGCAGTGCCGGCGCGGGTGGAAGACCACCTGGCCGCAGCGCGAGCAGACCTGGTAGGTCAGCCGGTGGTCGGCGGTCGCCGCCCAGAACGGCTCGGTGTCCGGCTCGGGAAACAGTGGCAGCGGGCGCTCAGGCATGGTCGCTCACAGTATCTCCGCTCGCCTACGGGGCGCCCTTGACGCGCCGCCTTCCCTCGTCGCTCGTTCCTCGCTTCTCACCCCAGGCGGCGCCGCCCCCCTGCGGCTCACCCTCGGCCCAGGACGATCGTGCCGGCCGCGTGCCGAGTGGCGAGCTGCCCGCCGTTTCCGTGGGCGACCGCCAGGCGCGCGCCAGGGACCTGCGCGGTGGACTCACCGCGCAGCTGCCGGGTGGCCTCGATGAGCAGAAAGATGCCGCGCATGCCGGGGTGGTTGGACGACAGCCCGCCGCCGTCGGTGTTCAGCGCGGGCCCGCCGGGCTGGTCGAACGCGAGGCGGCCGCCGGCCGCGAACGGGCCGCCCTCGCCTT
>DASYXX010000870.1:0-2011 GCA_035934395.1 Streptosporangiaceae bacterium | reverse complement strand
CCTGCCGCGCCGCGGGCTGCGGCGCGGGATCTCGGGCGGCGCCGGCTCGACCGGGCGCTGGTGCCTGCTGCCCGCCCCGGCCTCCGCGCCGGACCGGGACGAGCTGGCCGAGGCCGTCGCCGAGCAGCTCGCCGCCCGCTGGGGCGTGATCCTGCGCGACGTGGCGGCCCGCGAGAGCCTGGCCGTGCCATGGCGTGACGTGCAGTGGGCCCTGCGGCGCATGGAGGCCAGGGGCACCATCCGCGGCGGCCGGTTCGTGGCCGGGTTCAGCGGCGAGCAGTTCGCGCACCCCGACGCGGTCGACGTCCTGCGCACGGTCCGCAGGCAGCCGCACACCGGCAAGCCGGTCCAGATCTCCGCCGCCGACCCGCTGAACCTGACGGCGGTCGTGCTCCCCGGCCCGCGCGTGCCGGCCATCCCGGCGAACACGGTCACCTACGTCGACGGCGTCGTCGCTGCCCGCGCCATCGACGCCCCCGCCTGACATCCTGGTAGTCCGCGTGCCCTGACCCGCACTCAGCATTTCGGCTCCAGCGGCGTCATAGGTGTGTGTCGACGAAGAGCGGGCGGCCGGTGACCGTGAACAGCACAGGCTCGGTAGCCGGGCCGAGCGACGGGGAGACGGCAGACGATTTCGTCGCCAGCCTCTTCCGTGCGCATGGCCTCGCGCTGTTCCGAGTGGCCTTGCTGCTGATCGGTGACCAGGCGAGTGCCGAGGACGTGGTCCAGGACGCTTTCCTCGGATTCCACCGTGCGGTGCCCAGGCTGCGCGATAAGGACAAGGCCCTCGCCTACTTGCGGGCGTCGGTGGTAAACGGGTGCCGGTCCGTGCAGCGTTCCCGCCGCCGGGCGTGGCTGCGCGGCGTCGAGCACGAACCGCCCGTCGGGTCGGCCGAGTCGGCGGTCATGGCCGAGGAGGACAGGCGCGCGGTGCTGGCCGCGGTCGCCAGGCTCCCCGTCCGGGCCCGCGAAGTCCTCGCGTTGCGCTATTACCTGGATCTGCCGCATGAGGAGATTGGCGCGATTCTCGGCATCCGCAGGAGCACGGTGACGTCCACAATCTCCCGGGCCCTGGCCACACTCGGTCGCGACCTCAAGGAGGAACTGTGAGCTCGCTGGAGGATCGGCTGCGCAACGCGTACCGGAGCGCGGTCGACGGCGCGGCGCCCGCAGCCATGCAGGATCTCGAAGACCTGATCATCCGGCGCTCACGGCGCGCCAGGCAGAAGGACGGACGCCGGCGGCGGGTCATGGTCCCGGTGGCAGCCGCGGCGGCCGTCACGGCAGTCGCCGTCCTGGCCGTGGCCTTGCCGCAGGCCCTGGGGCTGAGGCAGGCGGGGCAGCGCCCGCCGGCGGCCCCGCCCGCCGGGCCAAAGTTCCTGATCGAGGACCGCGGGGGCATATTTCCGCTGGTGGTGCGCAACGCGGCCACGGGGGCCCTCGTAGCGCGGGTCAACCTGAAGGAGCGTCGGGAGCGCCCATTTACATACGTATTCCCCGTGACCACGCCGGACGGGCGCACGTTCGTGGCCGTGATCTACCAGCTTGATCCCTGCCGGTCGTGGCTGTACCAGTTCCGGCTGAGCGCCCAGGGGCAGCCAACGACCCCGACCGCGTTCGCGGCGCTCCCCACCGCGGGCAGGCAGATCCTCAGCCTGGCCGTCAGCGAGAACGGGCAGAGACTCGCTTACGTAGCGACCGGATGCGGCTCCCCGGGGCCGACCTACCTGGCGGTCACGGACATCGCGACGAGACAGACCAGGCGGTGGTCACTCCCGGCCGGCAGCGGGGTCGGCGACGTGTCGCTGACGGCGAACGGAAGCCTGCTGTCCTACATCTTCGAGCCGAACTCCTCGCCGAACTCCTGGCAGAACTCCTCGGTCGTCAGGGTCATGCCCACCGACGCCGCGCCCGGCAACGTCGCCGAACGCGGTCGTACCGTGGCACGTGCAGCTCAGTTCGGCCGGTCGGATTGGATCTCCTTCGCCGCCGTCTCCGCGGACGGCAGTGC
>DASYXX010000862.1:0-2437 GCA_035934395.1 Streptosporangiaceae bacterium | reverse complement strand
CTGCCGGCGATGCGGCAGCGGGGGGCGGGCTGGATCCTCAACATCTCCTCGGTGGCCGCGCGGCACCCGTCGATGCCGCCCAGTGACTGGGCGGGCCGCGGCAGCACCGTGTACGGCATGTGCAAGGCCGCGCTGGAACGGCTGTCCACCGGGCTGGCCGCGGAACTCTACGCCGACAACATCGCCGTCAACGCGCTGTCCCCGACCCGGGTCGTGCCCACGCCGGGAACGATCTTCCACCACCTGACCACCGAGGACGACCCGGCCGCGGAGCCGCCCGCGGTGATGGCCGAGGCCGCGCTGATGCTGTGCCACCGCGACCCGACGAGCATGACCGGCCGGGTCGCCTACTCCCAGGACCTGCTCGCCGAGCTCGGCGTCGCCGCCCCGAGGGCCAGGTGACCGCGGCGGGCTGGGTCCGGGTCGACTGCCACCTGCACACCGTCGCGTCGGGCGACGCGGTGACCACCCTGGACCAGCTCGCCGAGCGGGTCGCGCGGAACCGGATCGACGTGGTCTGCATCACCGATCACAACGAGACGTCCGCCGCCGAGGCGGCCGTCCGGCAGGGCCTCGGCGCCCGGGTCATCGTGGGCGAGGAGATCAGGACCCCGGACGGTGACGTGATCGGGCTGTTCCTGGCCGAGCGGATCCCGTACGTGCTGCCGCTCGCCGAGGTCACCGGGCGGATCAGGGCCCAGGGCGGCCTGGTCTACGTGCCGCACCCATTCGACGCTCAGCGGTCCAGCCTCGGTGCCGTGCTGCCCGGGCTTTGCGCGCGCGGTGAGGTCGACGCGGTCGAGGTCTTCAACGCCAAGATCGCCGACCAGGCCCTGAACGACCGGGCCGCCGAGATCGCGGCGCGGTTCGGCCTGCCGGGCGGCGCGGGTTCCGACGCGCACGATCCCGAGGGGATCGGCGCGGCGTACCTGGAGATGCCCGACTTCGACGGCCCGGCCAGCTTCCTGGCCGCGCTGGCCGACGCCCGCGTGACCGGCGAGTACCGCCCCCACGCCCCGCGTTACGTGACCCGGCCCCGGGTCTGAGCGCTTACAGCCCGATGCGCTGGGCCAGGCGCTCGCGGTGGTAGGCGCCGTCGCCGAGGAACAGCTCGGTGGACTTCGCGCGCTTGAAGTACAGGTGGGCGTCGTGCTCCCAGGTGAAGCCGATGCCGCCGTGGATCTGGATGTTCTCGGCCGCCACGTGGAAGTACGTCTCGGAGCCGTAGGCCTTGGCCAGCGAGGCCACGACGGGAACCTCGTCGGAGTCCGCGGCGACGGCGGCCGCCGCGTAGGAAACGGCCGAGCGCAGCGACTCCACCTCGAGCAGCAAGTCGGCGCACCGGTGCTTGATGGCCTGGAAGCTGCCGATCGGCCGGCCGAACTGGTGCCGGATCTTCGCGTACTCGACGGCCATGTCCAGCGCGCGCTGCGCGCCGCCGAGCTGCTCGGCCGCGAGCGCGATCGCGGCGATGTCCAGCACCCGCTCCAGCACGGCGGCCGCGTCGCCGGGCGAGCCGATCAGCCGGCCGGCCACGTCGTCGAACTCCAGGCGGGCCAGCTTCCTGGTCTGGTCGAGCGTGGGCAGCGGCGTCCTGGTCAGCCCTCCGGCCGCCGCGTCCACGGCGAACAGCGACAGGCCGGCGTCGGTGGCGGCCACCGCGAGGATCAGGCCGGCCGTGTGGCCGTCGAGCACGAAGCTCTTGTGCCCGTCCAGCCGCCAGCCGGTGCCGTTCTTGCTCGCGGCCAGCCGGATCGCATCCGGCTCCCAGGACCCGTCGTCCTCGGTGAACGCCAGCGTGGCCACGGTCTCGCCGGACGCGATGCCGGGCAGGAGGTCACGCCTGGCCTGCTCGTCCGGGCTGGCCAGCAGCGCGGTGGCCGCCAGCACCGCGCTGGCCAGGTACGGCCCGGTGTACAGCGCCGAGCCGAGTTCCTCGAGCACGATCGCCTGCTCGGCGAAGGAGAAGCCGGACCCGCCGTACTCCTCGGGGATCGCTATCCCCTGGAGGCCCAGCTGGGCGCCCGCCTGCCGCCAGACCTCGGGGTCCGTCCCGTGGTCGGTTTCCATGAGCTTCCGAACCCGCGGCAGCGGGGCCCGGTCGGCCAGGAAGCGCCGCACCGACTCGCGCAGCTCCTGCTGTTCCGCACTGACGCCCATCAGCATGTCGTTAGCTCCGTTCCTGAGGGGGCGGCGCCGTCCGCCGCGCCCGCTGGCTCCGTGACCACGAGGACGTCGAGCGCCTCGACCTGATCTCCATTCACCCACAGCGGGTTGACCTCGAGCGCGCGCAGCACTCCGTTGAAAGACATGGCCGTATCGCCGAGCACGGTGATCACCTTGGCCAGCGCGTCCAGGTCGGCGGGGCGCGAGCCCCGGGCGCCGCGCAGCAGCGGCAGCCCGCGCAGCTCGGCGAGCATGCGCTTCACCTCGCCTG
>DASYXX010000829.1:0-2347 GCA_035934395.1 Streptosporangiaceae bacterium | reverse complement strand
CGGGCACATCCGCCAGGTTGAGGCGGACTTCGCCGCGGCCGTCGCGGAACGGCTGGCCGCCCGCGCGGGCGAGGAGCCGGGCCGTTCGCTGGCCGTCACCGTGACCGCGCGGTGCATCGCCGCCGCCGTCTTCGGCGCGATGGAATTCTGGATGCTCGGTGACGACCGGTCCCTGGCCGAACTGGCCCGGCTCTGCCATGCTGCGCTCTCCTGCATCGAGGCCGGTCTGGTCGACGGCATGTTTCGTCACTATTGACGAAACATGCCGCCCATGTCAGCCTACGGTCATGAGGGGCTACGACGCGATCGTCATCGGCGCGGGACACAACGGGCTCACCTCGGCCGTCCTGCTGCAGCGAGCGGGCCTGCGCACCCTGTGCCTGGAGGCCAAGCGGTACGCGGGCGGAATGGCCTCCACGGTCGAGCTGTTCGACGGCTACAAGTTCGAGATCGCGGGCTCGCTGCAGTTCCCGACCTCGAAGGCGGTAAGCCAGGAACTCGGCCTGGACACCTTGCCCACCGTCGACATGGACGTCATGTCGGTGTCGACCCGGGGTATCGGTGACGCCCCGGTCGTCTACTACACCGATCCGCTGCGGCTGATGACGCACCTGAACGAGGTGCACGGCAGCGAGGTGGTCACCGGGATGGCCGGGCTGGTGGCGTGGAGCCAGGCGCCGGCCAGGGCGCTGGGCCGGTTCGAGGCCGGGCGGCCACCGAGGACGCTGGACGAGATGTACGCCTGCGCGACCAGCGAGTTCGAGCGGTCCAGCATTACCGACCTGCTCTTCGGATCGGTCACCGACGTACTCGACCGCTACCTCCCGGACCGGGAGAAACACGGCGCGCTCCGTGGCATGCTCGCCTTCCTGGCGGTCAACACCACCTACCGCGGCCCCGCGACCCCGGGCAGCCGCCGCGCTGGCCTTCGGCCTGGCCGTCCCCGACGAGAACACCGTGCTGATGAAAAAGCTGCGGGGCGGCATCGGAGCGCTCACCACGCATCTGCGCGAGCAGTTCGCCACCGCGGGCGGAGAGCTGCGGCTGCGCACCGAGGTCACGGAGATCCGCGTCGCCGGCGGCCGGGTGACAGGTGTGACGACCGCGGACGGATCCACCGCCGACGCCCCCGTCGTAGTGTCCTGCGTCGCCCCCGACCTCACGCTCACCCGGCTGGTCACCTCCGGCGCGGTCGCCCCCGACGTGGGCGAGCGATTCTCCAGGGTTGACCATCGCGGCAGCTACGTTCAGATGCACTTTGCTCTGGACCGCGTGCCGGAGTTCGCCGCACCGTACGACCTGCTCAACGACCCGTCGATGCAGGCCGCCATCGGCCTGTTCAGCACGCCCGAGGAACTCCAGCGGCAGTGGGAGGACTGCCGCCACGGCGTCGTACCCGCCGACCCGGCCATCGCCTTCCAGCTCCCGTCGGCGCAGGATCCCGGCCTGGCGCCGCCCGGCAAGCACGCGGCATCGGCGTTCTCGCTGTGGTTCCCGGTCGAGACTGGCCACGCCGACTACGCCCGGCTGAAGGCCGAGATGGGCCGGCGGGTGATCGAGAAGATCACCCGCTTGGCGCCGAACTTCGCCGACCTCATCACCCGGCACACCACGTTCACACCCCGTCACATGAGCACCATGTTCGGGGCTCCGGGCGGCGACTACTGTCACGGCCTGATCCATCCCGAGCAGATGGGCCCCAACCGCCCCGGCCCCACGGGCTACCCCGGGCAGCCCCTAGGCATCGAGGGCCTCTACCTCGGCAGCGCCGGCTGCCACGGCGGCCCGGGCATCACCTTCATCCCCGGTTACAACGCGGCCCAGGCCGTGCTCGCCCCGTGAAACCAGCCGATCCTGTCGCTGGGAGATCCGTGTGCAGATTGACCTGTTCGGTGCGGTGCACACAGGCCCTTGGCAGACAGCGGCTCGCGCGCATAACGGCGGCTACAGCGCGTCGAGTGGCGGATACGTCGTCACAGAGCGTGAGGTAGACGGCGCGCGATTCCCAAGGCGTTGCTTGCCTTGCCGAATCGGTGTGGCCGACAGCCGCGCCGATGGCGCGGGCAGCCTCTTGCCGGTCATGGGTTGTGGGTGTCCCGGACTCGCCCGGGCGCTGGGTATGTAACGGCCGTGGCCCTAGCCGCGCTTTGCGGTCAGGAAGGCCGGGCGACCAATGGCGGGTGCAGATTCCGATGGTGCGGTGGGCGAGGGTGGCGAACGGCTGTCCGGCCCCGTACCTCGAGCGGGGCAAGGACGCGGCGCTGAGCGCGGCCGGGCTGGGTGCCGTGGCGCGCCGCCTGGGTGAGCGGTTGCGTCGTGAGGTCCATGGAATTAGTAGCGGCCGTGG
>DASYXX010000785.1:0-11358 GCA_035934395.1 Streptosporangiaceae bacterium | reverse complement strand
TCGGCGGCTCCGACGTCCCGGCCGGGGGCTCGATCACGAAGCTCCTGTACTCCGAGCACGCCCGCCGCACCGCCAGCGACGCCATGCAGCTGCTCGGCGCCGCCGGCCTGACGAGCGAGCATCCCGACGCCGCCCCGTGGGCGGAGCGTCTGCTGTTCGCGCCCGGCCTGCGACTGGGCGGCGGCACCGACGAGATCCAGCGCAACGCGATCGCCGAGCGCGGTCTCGGTCTCCCTCGTGAGGTGATCAGGTGACCTGTCGTGGCGACGACCCGGCCCTTCGGAGGAAGCGATGACAACGGTCGCCGACATCCTGCTCGGGCGCGCTGACAGCGACGCCACGGCATTGCTGTTCGGAGACGACGCCTGGACGTACCGCGAGCTGCTCGGCGCGGCGAGCCGCCGCGCCGTCCTCTTTGACGAGTTGCGAGACGACGGCCGGCCGCCCCACATCGGGGTGCTCCTCGACAACATCCCCGACTACCTGTTCTGGCTCGCGGCGGCCGCGCTTTGCGGCGGCGTCATCGTCGGCATCAACTCCACGTACCGAGGCGAGCAGCTCGGCCAGCTGGTCCGCCACACCGACTGTCAGCTGCTCGTTACCGAAAGCGGGCTCGCCCCGCTCCTCGACGGCGTCGACACCGGTGTCGGCGCCGGCCGCATGCTGGTGGCGGACACCCTCGAATACCGCGCCCGCCTGGCCAGGTGCCCGGCGACGGTGCCGGACCGCGCGATCGACGAGGATGACCTGCTCCTGCTGATCTTCACGTCCGGCTCGACCGGGCTGCCCAAGGCGGTCCGCTGCACCCAGGGCCGCCTGGCCCGCACCGGGGCTCACGTGGCCAATGTCGCCGAGCTGGGCCCGCGCGATGCGGTGTATGCGCCGCTGCCGTTCTTCCACTCGAGTTCGCTGTTCACCGGGTGGGCATCGGCGATCACCGCGGGCATCCCGATCGCCACCCGGGCCAGGTTCTCGGCGTCGAACACGATGCCCGACATCCGCCGCTTCGGCGCCACGCTGCTCGCCTACACCGGCAAGGTCCTCAACTACATCCTGGCCACTCCCGAGCGAGCCGACGACGCTGACAATCCCCTCCGCCTCGCCATCGGCAACGAGGCGTCGGCCCGGGACATCCGCGAGTTCGCCCGGCGCTTCGGCTGCACGGTGCGGGACAGCTACGGCTCGACCGAGGGGATCATCATCATCCGCCGCGATCCGTCGATGCCCGAAGGTGCCCTCGGCTCGGCCAGCCCCTCGGTGAAGGTCCTCGACCCTGAGACAGGAATCCAGTGCCCGCCGGTGACGTTCGGCCCCGACGGAGGCCCGGTGAACCTCGAGGAGGCGATCGGCGAGATCGTCGAGACCCAGCCCGCCAGCGGTTTCGAGGGCTACTACCGCAACGAGGAAGCGACTCGCTCCCGGTTCCGGGACGGCTGCTACTGGTCCGGCGATCTGGCCTACCGCGACGCCGAGGGCTGGCTGTATTTCGCCGGACGGTCTAACGAATGGCTGCGGGTCGATGGTGAGAACTTCGCCGCCGCTCCTGTGGAGGCCATCGTCGGGCGTCATCCGGATGTCCGGTCGGTCGCGGTCTACGCCGTCCCCGACGATCCCGTCGGCGACCGGGTGATGGTGGCGCTCGAGCTCCGGGCCGGTGCCGCGTTTGACCCGGTAGCGTTCGACGCCTTCCTGTCCGGCCAGCCCGATCTCGGGCCGAAGTGGCTGCCGTCGTTCGTCCGGGTGACCGGCGAGCTGCCGAAGCTGGCGAGCATGAAGGTCGACAAGCGGCGCCTGCGGCGGGAGGCCTGGCGTGCCGAGCCGACGTTCTGGCGACCGGCGAAGGGAGAGCGGCTGCGGCCGCTCGACGATGCCGACCGCGCCCGGCTCGATCCGCTTCTTCTCGGCCGAGGGCAGGAGTCGCACCGATGACCACACCGACGATCTCCCGGCGCGCGTTCTGGTCGCGTCCGGCTCCGGAGCGCGCCGCTGCCTTCGCCGAGCTGCGCAGGTCCGCCCCCGTGAGCCTCCAGCCGCCGTCCGATTTCGGGCTGGGCCGGGGAGGCGAGTTCTGGGCGGTGACGCGGCACGAGGACGTGCAGCATGTCAGCCGCACCCCCGAGCTGTTCTGCTCCGGCCAGGGGGTCGGCCTGGGCGACGTGCCCATCGAGCTACTCGAACTGAACGCCTCGTTCCTCGTCATGGACGCGCCGCGGCACGCGAAGCTACGGCGGATCGTGAGCGGCGCGTTCACGCCGAGGCGCGTCGCCCAGCTCGATGCCGAGATCACGGCTCAGGCGGCGGCGATCGTCGACGAGTTCGTCGAGCGCGGCGGCGGCGACGTGGTCGCCGACCTCGCGATGAGACTGCCGCTCTGGACGATCTGCACGATGATGGGCATCCCGGAGGAGATGCGCAGCGAGCTGTACCGGGCCGCCGAAGCTCAGATCGCCGCGACGGATCCCGAGTTCTCGGCGAGCGACGCGGAGGCCGGCGCGCTCGCGGTGCAGGCGGCCATGACCATGCACCGGCTCGCCGGCGAGCTGGTCGCGGCGCGCCGGGCGCAGCCCGGCGACGACATCCTGTCGGCCCTGGTGCACTCCGCCGTCGAAGGTGAACCGCTCGGTGATCAGGAGCTGGGCGGGATCTTTGTCCTGTTCGCCACCGCGGGCAACGACACGACCCGGAACACGACGAGCCACGGCATCAAGCTGTTCGCCGACAATCCGGCGCAGTGGCTGCTGCTCTCGGGCGATCGCTCGCTCGTGCCGGCCGCGGTCGAGGAGATGATCCGCTGCGCGACGCCTGTCATCCATTTCCGGCGGACGGCGACCGCCAGGTGCGAGCTCGCCGGCGTGCCGATCGCTAAGGGCGACCGGGTGGTGCTGTTCTACGAGTCCGCGAACCGTGACGAGGCGGTCTTCGCCGAGCCGGAGCGGTTCGACATCACGCGCGACCCGAACCCCCACGTGGGCTTCGGAGGGGGAGGCGCCCACTTCTGCCTGGGGGCCAACCTCGCCCGGGTGCAGCTCCGCGCGCTGTTTACCCGCCTGGCCGAGCGCGTGACGAGCATCGAGACCGGCGAGCCCGACCACCTGACGAGCAACTTCAGCAACGGCATCAAG
Organism: Streptosporangiaceae bacterium; assembly: GCA_035934395.1. Classification (GTDB taxonomy): domain Bacteria; phylum Actinomycetota; class Actinomycetes; order Streptosporangiales; family Streptosporangiaceae; genus JASHPR01. The sequence goes on along the minus strand of DASYXX010000785.1, from coordinate 8,236 downwards.
CGCATGCCGGTCACCGTCACGCCCCGGTGAGGACCCCAGCGAGCGCCGGGCGCCAGGGTCGCTCGCCGTAACCTGCCGTTACCGATGTGAGCGTGAGCATGCCGGCCTACTCGCCCGGGCGCAGGGACCGGTCGCCGCTGGCGGCGGGAGTCTGCTCGTGCGCCTCGACGGCCGGGGGCGCGGCGTCGCCGAGGTAGGCGGCCCGGACGCCCGGTGACCGGTGCATCTCCTCGGGGGTTCCATCGAAGATGAGGATGCCGAAGTCCAGCACGTACACGCGGTCGCATACCTCGCGGATCAGGGTCATGTCGTGCTCCACGAGCAGGATGCCGCAGCCTCGTTCCTCGACCACCGTCTTGAGGACCTGGCCGAACTGCTCGGTCTCGTGGGCGTGGAGCCCGGACGAGGGCTCGTCGAGGAGCAGCATGTCGAATGGTCCGGCCAGGGTCCTGGCCAGCTCGACCAGGCGCCGCTGCCCGAGGGGCAGGAAGCCCGCCTGCGTGTCCGCGATGCGGCTGGTACCGGTCAGGGCCAGGGCTTCCTCGGTAGCGGCATCGATGAGCCGGCCAGAGTGGCGGGAGCCGATCACCTGGGCCAGCGGGTTGCCGCCGGCCAGGGGGGCTTCCCGGCCGATGGCGACGTTCTGGCGCACGGTCAGCGTGCTGAACAGCTCGGTGCGCTGGAAGGTCCGGCCCAGGCCCCGCCGGGCCCGCTCCGCCGGCCCCTCGCGGGTGACGTCGGCTCCATGCAGAAGAACCTGGCCGGCCGTGGGCCGGTTGAGGCCGCTGCAGGCGTTGAAGATGGTCGTCTTGCCGGCGCCGTTGGGGCCCACCAGGCCGGTGATGATACCGGCGGGCGCCTTCAGGCTGACCCCGTCTACGGCCTTGACCCCTCCGAAGTAAACCGACAGGTTGCGGACCTCCAGACCCTGGCGCGCAGTCGTCCCCCTGGGCCCCTCCAGCTCCCGGCGCCTTGCCGACCATGCCGTGACCTGGGCCGGCTCCGCCGACGCCCGGCCTGGCGCCGCCTTGCGCCCACCGACGCGGTCCAGCCAGCAACGCAGGGCCGTGGGCATGGTCCCGCCCCTGGTCCCGTAGGCCGCGGTGACGGCGCCCAGTCCGAAGAGCAGCAGCAGGACGGTGCTGGTCGTCCCGCCCTGCACGTAACCGGGGATGACCGTGTAGGCAACGGCGCCGAGCACCGCATACCACGGTTCCCCGACGGCGAGGATGATCACCAGGGCGACGAGGGTGAGGGAGTTGAACGACACGAAGTACCCGCCGACGCCGAAGTGGTACAGCATCCCGGTGAGCGCCCCGGCCAGTGACGCCATGGCTGCGCTGATGCAGAACACGATGACCTTGAGAACGGTGATCGTCGCCCCCTGGGTCTCCAGGGCCAGCGGCGAGTCGGCCAAGCCTGCGAGGAGGCGGCCGAGGCGGCCGTTGGCGACCAAGATCACCGTGACCACGACCAGCACCGTGATGACCAGCAGGAGGTAGTAGAAGCCCGTGTCGGTCGACAGGTCCCACCCGGCGATGGACAGGTTCGGCCGAGGGTCAGCGACGCCCAGCGTGGACTGACCGAACATGAAGCTGCGGGTGTAGAAGACCTGCTCGAAGAGGATGCCGAAGCCCAGCGTGGCCAGGGCGAGGAAGACCCCGGAGACCCGCACCGCCGGGATGGCGATGAACGCGCCGACGGGGACGGCCACCAGGGTGGCGAGTACGAGGGCGGGCAGCCACGGGATGCCGTAGCTGGTTGCGAAATGCCCGAAAGCGGCGGCGCCGACCGCGGCGAAGGCCAGGTGGCACAGTGAGATCTGCCCGGACCGGCGGACCAGGAGGCCGAGCGACAGGAAAAGGATCATGTCGATCAGCGCGGAGGACCAGAGGCTGATCTGGCCAGCCTGAACCAGCGGAACGATGGCCAGGAGCCCGACGGCCAGCCCGCCCGCGGCCAGCCGGACCCTCACCGGCGCGTGGTAGGAGCGGCGGGCCGCCGTCGTGGGCACCAGCCGCCGCTGGGCGAGTCGGCGCCTGGGCATCATGATGAGGACCAGGAACAAGATGACGAACGGAAGGGCCGGGGGCAGGCCGCCGATCCAGGTGATCGTGGCCGAGTACTTGTCGACGAGCGCGCTGGCGATGCCGACGACCAGCCCGCCGGCGAAGGTAAGCGGGAGGTTGGCGAAATAGCCGATAGCGGCGGCGCCGAAGGCGGCGAAGACGGCCGTCGTGAGAGTGACGCCGTCGAGCTGCAGCGACGGGGCGAGCATCAGCCCCGCCACAGAGGCGAAGACGGTGCCGATGATCCAGGCCCACCGGCGCACGCGCACTGGGTCGTCGCCGCTCATCGAGACAAGCTCGTGGTTGTCGACGACTCCGCGCATGACTATCCCGAGGCGCACCGACCGGAAGAACCAGTAGAGAACGCCGGCGGCCACCGCCGAGAACGAGAACAGGATGATCTGCTCCCAGGTGACGTAGACGCCGAGGATCGCGACCGTCGACTGCGGGAGAAAGTGGTCGAGGGCGGGCAGGTTGGTTGGGTGCCACAGGAGACCGAGGGCCTCCACGATCAGGATGAGCCCGACGGTGGCCACGACCTTGACGGTCTCGCTTGCTCCCTGCAGGGAACGCGCCAGCAACTCCAGCGCGAGGCCGAGGAGCGGGGCGAAGACGAGCAGGCTGATCGCCGCCGCCGCCGGCCAGGACACGTTGTGCTCGGTGTGGAGAAAGTAGAAGAGGAACACGTCGAGCGCGGCTACCGCCCCGTAGCCGAAGTTGAAGATGCCTGACGTCTTGTAGGTCAGCACGAGGCCCATGCCGGCCAGGCCGTATACCGCGCCGGTGGCCAGGCCTATCACGATGAACGGAAGGAACTGGTGCACGGAAGAGGGCCTGTCAGCGTCCGGAGAGGTGACGCGGTGGCCGGCTCACGAACATGTCTTGAGGCCTCCACTATGTGGACGTCGACCGAGATCAGTGGCTACGCGGCCGCTCGCGGCTCCGGACCGCGCAGAGTCTCGGACGGCTCCGCAGGATCCATTACTGACATCGACATCAATCCTCTTCAGGGGCAGTGTATCTGGTCACTGCCACCAGTGTTGATATCGACGTCGAGAAAGGATCGATGAGCTACGCTTCGACCATCACCGGCGCAGATGAGCGAGGCGTGTTGACGGCGATGACGCTCCGATGGTCGCCCGGCCCGGCGCTGACGCCGGAGCGGCGCGACGAGCTCATGGGTCCGGGCGGCCCGTTCGAGATCACCGAGGCGGACGTGCTCGGCACCCGTCACGAGATCTTCGTCCGGCGCCTGCCCCACCTGAGAGCGCTCCTCGAGCAAGGGGCGACCCGCTTCGGGGACCACCCCTACCTGGTCCAGGCCGAACGGACGGTGACCTTCGGTGAGGCGGCGCAGATGGTCGCCAACGCCGCAGCGGCGCTCGCCGATGAGCACGGCATCCGCCGCGGCGATCGGGTCGCCGTCGCCGCGGCGAACCGCTACGACTATGTCATCGTGGCCTGGGCCGTCATCGTCCTCGGCGGGGTCGTGGTCGGCCTGAACGGCTGGTGGACCGGGGCCGAGCTCGAGCACGGCATCCGGCTCACCTCGCCGAAGCTCCTGATAGGCGACCGCAGGCGGCTCTCCCGGCTCGACGGCCTGGTGGGCGACCTTCCGCGACGCGACCTCGACGAGGTGTCCGCGGCGTGGTTCGGCAGGCGCTCGCCGCTGCCGGAATGCGAGATCGATGAGGACGACCCCTTCGTCATCCTCTTCACGAGCGGCACGACTGGCCGGCCCAAGGGTTCAGTGCTGACCCATCGCAACAACATCCACTGGATCCAGTCGATCGGGCTGCGCCAGGCGGCGGCGGGCGGAGCAGCGGACGACACCTGCGAGATCGCCGCCCTTCCCCTGTTCCACATCTCCGGCCTGAACTGCCAGGCCATCTCCTCGCTCTCGACCGGGACGAAGCTCGTCTACATGCCGCCCGGGCGGTGGACCCCCGAGGACCACCTCCGCCTGACCGAGGAGCACGGCGTGACGACCTGGCGGCTCGTCCCCACCCAGGCGTGGCGGCTGCTCGAGAGCCCCGAGGCGGACCGTTATGACCTGTCGAGCCTGCGCTCCATTGTGGGCGGCGGCTCGTTCTGGTCGCCTGCCCTCCTGGAGCGCCTGGCGACCAAGTGGCCCCACGTGAGGCCGGGGCTCGTCGTCGGGCTGGGGATGACCGAGACCAACGGCACGGGTGCCACGGCGACCATGCCGGGCCTGCTGGAGCGCCCCGGTAACCTCGGGGGGCCGCCACCGGCGGCCGCCGTTCGGGTGTGCCTGCCCGGGGAAGACGTCCCAGTTGACGCGGGACGGGTCGGGGAGGTCCAGATACGTAGCGCCTCCGTGTTCCTGGGCTACTACGGCGACCCGGCCGCGACCGAGGCCGTGCTGGGCAGGGACCGCTGGTACCGGACCGGCGATTTCGGCCGTATCGCTGACGGTCTGCTCTTCCTCGAGGGACGGCGCACGGACCTCATCGTGCGGGGCGGGGAAAACATCTACCCCAGGGAGATCGAGGACCGCCTGCAGGAGCATCCTGACGTGGCCGACGCCGTCGTGGTGGGCGTGCCCGACCGGGAACTCGGCCAGGAGGTCAAAGCGGTGGTCGTCCGCCGGCCTGGCTCGCACCTGGACGCCGGCGCCGTCCGCAGCTGGGTCGCCGCCGTGCTAGCGCCGTTCAAGGTCCCGGCCGACGTCGAGTTCCGCGACTGGCTCCCCCGCAACGCCACAGGCAAGGCCGTTAAGCACCTGCTGGACTCGGGCGCGCCGCTGCCGTCCACCGAGGACAACTGACCCAAGGGCTGCGCTTGGGCTTTCCTCGCGTCTCAGCGCATCTCGTACTCACTCAGGTCCGGCCACTTCGTCATCCGCCAGTAGTCGACCAGTCGCCACGGGCTGAGGACGTAGACCTTGCCGTCGGGGCCCTTGTACCACGAGTGGCACACCGCTGGGTGGGCCCAGACGGTACGGGCCAGCTCCTGCTGTAGGCGCTCGACGTAGGCGTCGTGGGCTTCGGGACGGACCTCGATGATCCGGTGCCCCCCGGCCAGCATGGCCGAGAGGCAGCTCCCGATGAACTGCATCTGGCATTCCGAGTGGAAGATGATGCTGCCGGCATGGGCCAGGTTGGTGCCCGGACCGTACATCAGGAACAGGTTGGGGAACCCCGGAACGGTTATGCCGAGATGCGCCGTGGGAGCAGTCCCCCATTGCTCGGACAGGCCGACCCCCGCGCGACCGGATATCTCGACAGGCCCGAGCAGATGGTCGGTCTCGAAACCAGTCGCCATGATTATCACCTCCGACGGGTAACGCCCGGTCGAGGTGACGACGGCGTCGGGTTCGATCCGGACGAGCGGATCCCGTACGAGCTCGACGTTGTCGCGTCTCAGGGTCCTCAGCCAGCTTCCGTCGTCCTGGAGGAGACGCTTGCCCATGGGGGGATAGTCGGGTATGACCCTTTCCAAAAGCTCGGGCTTGTCGCCCAGGTGCCGTTCGATCCACTCGACGAGGATCTTCCGCCGCTCCTCGCTCAGGCGGTTGGCCGAGTAGGGCATGCCCTGCCAGTCGGGATCGATCTTGACCAAGGCCAGCGCCTTGTCACTGGACTGGTACAGCAGCATGAACCGGTACCACGACCAGTAGCCGGGCAGGTGCCGCATGGCCCATCTGGCTCCCGGAGCCACGGCGTGCCGGTACCGGGGATTCGGCGACATCCACTGGGCGCTCCGCTGGAAAATGGTCAGCCGCTGCGCGGAGTCGGCTATGGCCGGGGCGACCTGGAACCCGCTGGCGCCGGCGCCGATCATGGCGACCTTACGGTCGGCGAGGTCGACCGAGTGGTCCCATCTGGCCGTGTGGAATACCGGCCCGGCGAAGGAGCTCAGCCCTGGAAAGTCGGGGATCAGCGGCCGGTTGAGCTGCCCCGTGGCGAGGATCATGACTGCGGCGCTCCGGCGTCCCTCGCCTGCCGGGCCCCGGGTCGTCACCACCCACCTCGAGCACGCCTCATCCCATTCCGCCGAGAGGACCTCGGAGTTCCATTCGACGTGCCGGTCGACGCCCCAGTGGCGCATGACCGAACGGAAGTAATGCTGCAGCTCGGGCGGCTGGCAGAAGTACTCGCTGAAGTCGAGGTTCGGCTCGAAGGAGTAGCAGTAGAAGTGGTTGCCGACGTCCACCCGGCAACCTGGGTAGGTGCTTTCGAACCAGGTCCCTCCGACGTCGGGGTTCTTCTCGATGATGGTGAAGGGCACGCCTGCCTGAGCTAGGCGGACCCCAGCGAGCAGCCCCGATGCACCGCAGCCGACGACCAGCACGTCGAGTTCCTGGCGGCGGGCCTCGGCCGGGTCGATGCCGCGGATCTTGCGGGGATCGGTTCGGCCGATGTCCATCTCCTCGAGGAACATCTCCACGTATTCACCGGGCACCTTGTCGGCGGTCACCCACGACATCGTCTCCAGTACGACGTCGTGCCCGGGCGGGGGCGGGGGCGGAAAGCCCGTGTCGCGCCAGGCGAGGATCTCGCCGAGCGCCGCTTCACGGAGCTGCGCCAGCTCATCCTCGGCCATGCCTCCCTGGAAATCGTTCGGGATGAACGCCCGGGGGCGCACCGGCCGGCGCAGCAGTGCAGGGTCGCCCGTGATGTGGACGATCGAGGCGATTAGCGCTGGACCGCTCACGTCCGGAAGGGCGGCGCGTACCTCGTGGTCCTGCCACTGGGTACCGGTCAGCCGCCCCTCCGGGTGTGAAGCGCCCTCAGGCACGGGCACCCAGCATGGCGCCTGGGCTCGCGCTCAACCGTGCACGCATGTGGTGGACATCCCGTGGGGCAGGCTGAACGTGCCGTTCTTCAGGGCAAAGGTGAACCAGCAGTCGACGGGGTGCGGCTGGCCCGACGTGAACGTCAGCGGTGGTGCCATCCCGCCGAGAGTCTCGCCCTTGAGCGAGTTCAGCCCGTCGATCAGCTGGGCCGACGTCGGGGCGGAGCCGTTCGCGCCGAGCCCTCCCGCCTTGGCCGCCGCCTCGAACAGAAGGCCCGACGGCCACGCGCCCATCGCGTACTCGGTGAACTTGCTGGGGTCCTTCCGCAAGCCCGGGTAGTACTTGTCGAGAGCGGCATTCATGGCTCGGATCGCCGGCGAATCGGCGTAGAAGGGGACGTTGGGGGACGGCCCGATCAGGTTGTCCCGTATTCCCGGCGTGCTGATATAGGACGGCGAAAGGCTCTGACCGTCTATGACGTAGAGGGGATGGTAGCCCTGCTGGCTGCAGTTCAGGGCCACCTTGTCGGCGACCGCGGCGATGTCGGCGACGAACAGCGCGGTGATGTGGGCCTGCTGGGCGGCCACGCACTGGGCCGTGTAGTTGGGCGCCGTGGCCGAGATCTCCGCGGCGTAGCTCACCGGCAGGCGCAGCCTCTGGCCCGTTTGCTTGAGGGGAGCGATGCCTTCCTGGCACTGCACTGCCTCGGCGCAGTACAGCAGACCGAGGCTGGTCGCACCGCCAGTCTTGGCCGCCTCGATGATGGAGGGGAACAGGGCGTCTTCGGTCTGGGCCTGCGGGTAGAAGGCGGAGCTGGTGAACATCGGCGTCGTGGAGGTGTTGATCCCGATCACCGGGACTTTCGCCGACTTCACGAACGCCGCCCAGGTCTCGTCGTCGTTGGTCATGTCCACGAGAGCGATCACGTGGTCAGACTGCACGAGGTTCTGCGCGTCCGACTGAGAGGCCCCCGGGCTGCCGGTGTCGTCGATGACGATGACCTGGATGCGGTGACCGTTGATCCCGCCCGAGGCGTTGACGGTGTCAGCCCAGGCCTGGTAGATGCTTGGGCCGTCGATGCCTTCGGACGCAAGCGGGCCGGAGCAGGTGCAGACCACCCCGATTTTGATCGCGGACCCTGTGGCCTGAGCGGCCGGCGAGCCGGTCGCGGAATGCGTGCCCGACGAGCACGCAGCGATGGCCGTGGCCGCCGCCAGTGCCCAGGCGCCCCACAATGCGGCGCTTCGTCTTCCAGGTCTTCCGGGCCTTCTCGTCATCTTCTCAACGCTCCCCTTCTATTGAGGGTGCCGGACCGGCACCGGTTGAGTTGCTCGACGGCATCCCCGCCTCCGGAGCCGACGTCTTTCCCGCCCATGCTCGAACCTGCGGTAGTCACTGGTTGTCAGGC
>DASYXX010000426.1:0-8747 GCA_035934395.1 Streptosporangiaceae bacterium | reverse complement strand
GAGCACTCTGCTCTTGCGCTCATCGGTTTGGGCGAGGCGCTGCAAAGCGAGATCCACCGCCACGATCTGCTCGACTTGTTGCGGAGACAAAACCACGGCCGCATCGATTGGAATGTGAACCGCGGCGGCACCACGCTTCTGACGGAGGCGCTCGCGCGCATAGTCCACCAGTACGTGCCGCATCACTTGCGAAGCGGCAGCGAAGAAATGCGCGCGGTTGCGCCAGCCCGGATCGGCGCCGGGCAACAGGCGGAGAAATGCTTCCTGCACCAGAGAGGACGGCTGCATCGTGTGGTTCTTCCGCTCGTGTGCGAGATGACGGCGGGCAAGCCGCTGCAATTCCGTGCGAATCAAGGGCAAAAGATCGTCGAGCGCCGAACGGTCACCCTCACGCCAGCTCGTCAGCAGCCTCGTGATTTCGCCTGCCTGAGTCTGCATTCCAGTACTGGTCTCAAACCATTGGGCAAAGCATAACACAATATTTTGGCGCCATGGTGTCTCGGACAATGGAATGCCGCTTTCAATAAATGAGAGGGAGGGAGTGGAAGCATGACTCCATCCGAGGAGGTTACTTTGACAGCTCGCACTTCACGACGAGAGCTACTCACGCAGAGTGTGATCAGTGCCGCACTCTTGTCCGCGCAGAGCGCGACCGGGCAGACTACTCCTGCAACGCCCCAGGCTCCCGCGCAACAGTTTATTCTCAACATGATTCGGGGCTCTGCCGGGACGCAAATGATTTACATATCGCGCCGGGCCGGGGCGCCACCGCCAGCCGGAATGTCCCGCCCGCGGGGATCACCCAGAGCGGCCGCCGCGCCTGCCGCGGTACGGCCCGGATGAACCGCCGGGCCTCGGCGGTGCCCAGCTCGCCCGCCAGCCGCATCCCGCGGGCCAGAGCCTGGACCTCGCCGAGCCCCTTCAGCCAGCGCTGGGGCAGCGGGACCTTCCGCTCGGTGACCGACCCGCCCGCCGTCGTCACCGACACCTCACCGGCTCCCACGGTCAGCAGCAGCGCCCCGCCGGCGGCCGCGCCGGCGAGAGCCGCGCGCATCGGGTCGTTGAAGTCGACGTTGGTGGTCCCGCTTAACGCCGGCGCGCCGTGGAGCGCGGCCGGGAGCAGGTCGAGCCGGGCGTGCACGCCGCAGCAGCCGGAGAACGACTCGAAGCGCAGCCGGTCGCCGTTGCTGGTGACCACCGGGTCACGCACCAGCTGCGCCACCACGCTGGCCGACGTGACGTACCTCGCGCGGGCGACCGCGGCCACGGCCAGCATCCCGGCCGCCGCCACCGCGGGCTCGGTCAGCAGGCCGCTGAAGAACTGCGGGTGGACGGCGGGCCCGGCCTCGGTCACCCCGCCGCTCGTCGCCAGCACAAGCTCGTTCTGGCCGGCATCCGCCCGCAGCCCAGACGGGATGTCGTACCTATACTCGATTTCTGTCCCGCTCACAGGCAGGACCTTACGCGCGCGTACCGACAGTCCGGCCCGGCCTGCGGATCCGCGCGTCAGCGGAGCCGTTCGGGAACGTCGAACGTCTCGACCACGGCGCGCCAGACGGTCTTGGCATCCTCGCCGTCGGCGAGCGCCTGGTTCACCGTGCGGCCGCCGAGCGCGCCCAGCACTTGGTCCTTGGCCACGCTCTCCGCGTACACCTCGCCGAACTGCGCGCGCATCCGGTCCCAGAACTCGGTGAGCTTCACGGCGGCCAGGCTACCCGCCGCCGCGGCCAGGCTACCCGCCACTGCGGCCAGCTAGACGAACGCGCCAACCCCGGTGATCGCCCGCCCGACGATCAGCGTGTTGATCTCCCGCGTGCCCTCGTATGAGTAGATCGCCTCGGCGTCGGCCACGAACCGGCCCACGTGGTACTCGAGCAGGATGCCGTTGCCGCCGAGGAGCTCGCGGGCCAGGCCCACGGTCTCCCGCATGCGCACCGTGCAGAACGCCTTGGCCAGCGCCGACTGCTGGTCGTCGGCGATTCCCGCGTCCTGCAGCTGGGAAAGCCGGACGCACAGGCAGGCCGACGCGGTCACGTTGGCCAGCATCCGGACCAGCTGGTCCTGTACGAGCTGGAACCCGGCGATCGGGCGGCCGAACTGCTGCCGTTCCTTGGAGTAGGCCAGGGCGTGCTCGTAAGCGCCGCGGGCGCAGCCGACCGCCATCCAGGCCACCCCGGCGCGGGTCAGCCGCAGCACCTTCGCCGTGTCGCGGAACGAGCGCGCGTTCTGCAGCCGGTTCGCCTCGGGCACGCGCACGCCGTCCAGCGTGATGACCGCGTTCTGCACCACCCGCAGCGCGATCTTGTCCTTCATCTTCGTGGTCGAGAACCCGGCGGCGGGCGTCTCCACCACGAAGCCCTTGACCTGGTTGTCGTCGACGTCGCGGGCCCAGATGACCACGTAGTCGGCGAACGTCGCGTTGCCGATCCACTTCTTCTGGCCGTCCAGGACCCACTCGTCGCCGTCCCGGCGGGCCGTGGTGGTCAGGCCGCGCGCGGCGCCCGAGCCCACCTCGGGCTCGGTGAGCCCGAACGCGCCGATCTTCTCCATCCGGGCCATGGCGGGCAGCCAGCGCTGCTTCTGCTCCTCCGAGCCGCACAGGTAGATCGACCCCATGGCCAGGCCGCCGTGTACGCCGGCGAACGTGGCGATCGACGAGTCGACCCGGGCCAGCTCCATGGCCACCATGCCGTCGAGCAGGCAGCCGCCCCCGCGGCAGCCGTAGCCGCTGTAGGCGAGCCCGGCCACGCCGAGCTCGCTCATGGCCGGGATGATCTCGCGCGGGAACTCCTCGCGGGTCCAGTACCGGTTGATGACCGGCTCGACCTCCTTCTCCATGAACTCCCTGACCCGGCTCAGCAGCTGCCGCCCGTCGGGATCGAGCAGCAGCTCGAGCGAGTAGAAGTCACTCTCGGTCATGGCACTCTCCTCGAGTTCCTCGGACTCCTCGGGTCGGCGGCGGCCAGGAAGTTGTTCACGACCGGGGCCAGCTCGGACGCCTCCGTGACCAGGCTCAGGTGGCCTCCGTTATAGATATGAAGTTTCGAATTCGGGATGAGCAGCTTGAGCAGCCTGGCGTTGGCCAGCGGGATCAGCGGGTCGTCGTCGCCCGCCAGGATCAGCGTGGGCTGCCGCAGCAGCGGCAGGAACGGCACGCTGGTCCAGCCGGCCCCGGCGGCGAGCTGATAGAGGTAGCCGCGCGGCGACCCGACCCGGCTGTGGTCGTGCATGAGCGCTCGCACCCGGTCGGGAGCGGTGCGGGCGCTGCCGCCGTAGATCGTCGGCGCCACCCGCTGCAGGTACCCGGGGTCGAGGTAGCGCCGCGGGGTGACCATCTGGACCAGCACCTCGGGCCGGGCTGGCACCATGATCGCGCCGGTGGCCGTGGCGACCAGCACCAGCCGCCGGCAGCGCCGCCGCTGCGAGAACGCGAAGTGCTGGGCCACCCCGCCGCCCCAGGAGATCCCGAGCACGTCGACGGCCTCGTCGTAGCCGAGCAGGTCGAGCATCGCGGCGGTCAGCCGGCACAGGCCGCCGAACCGGTAGGGGACGGCAGGCAGCGGCGAGCCGCCCACGCCCGGCACGTCGAACCGGATGACATCGACCGCCGGGTCGAGCGCGTTCACGAACGGCTCCAGCAGGTCGAGGCTGGCCCCGATCCCGTTGCACAGCAGCAGCGGAACCCTGGTGCCGTTGCCGTGCCGGACCGAAACCCGCAGCTGCCGGCCGGCCACGACGATGCTGCGCACCTCCGCCTTGGCGGCACGTCTCCTCAGCAACATGGCCCGACGCTACCGGTCGAGCACGTAGGTGCCGGGCGCCGGCTCCTGCGGCGGGAAGCCCTCGCCGCCGAGCCCAGGGGGGCGCTCCTTCCGCCCGCCGCTGCGCTCGGCGAGCCAGGCCGAGTAGTCCGGCCACCAGCTTCCCGGAACGGTCTGAGCGGTCCGCAGCCAGACCCGCGGGTCGGACGGGTTGTCCGGGGCCGTCTGGAAGGTGGCCTTCTTATTGGTCGGCGGGTTGACCATCGACGCGATGTGCCCGCTGGTGGACAGGATGAACCGGGACCGGCCGCCCAGCAGCTGAGTGCTCCGGTAGCAGGACTGCCACGGGCACAGGTGGTCGGCGATCCCGGCCACCACGTAGGAGTCGATGTCGACCTTGGACAGGTCGACCGGCGAGCCGAGCATGCTGGCCACGTCCGGCTTGGTCAGCGCGTTGGCCAGCGCGATCTCGATGAAGTCGCGGTGCACCGCGGCGGGCAGCCGGGTGGTGTCGGCGTTCCAGTACAGGATGTCGAAGGGCGGCGGCGGCTGTCCCTGGAGGTAGTTGTTGACCCAGTAGTTCCAGATCAGGTCGTTGGGCCGGAGCCAGGCGAAGACCTCGGCCAGCGTGCGGCCGTCCAGGTAGCCGCGGCTGCGCGAGGCCGCCGTCGCCAGTGTGGCGGTGCGCCGGTCGATCACTGCCGAGGCGGTGCCCGCCTGCGCCTGGTCCAGCACGGTCACGCCCAGGCACAGCGTGGCCAGCTCGCCCAGCCTGCCGATCGCGCTGAGGTGCGCGGCCACCATGGCCGAGGCGATCCCGCCGGAGCAGAGCGCGCAGATGCTGGCCTGCGGGGCCTGGCAGATCGACCGGACCGCGGCCAGGCCTTCCACGACGGCCGAGCCGTAGCTGTCGAGGTCCCAGTCACGATGCCGGGCGTCGGGGTTGCGCCAGGAGATGACGAAGACCTGGTGCCCCTGGCCGACCAGGTACTCGATCATGCTGCGGCCAGGGGCCAGGTCGGTGATGTAGAACTTGTTGATCATGGGCGGGACGATCAGCAGCGGGAACCGGTGCACGGTGGCGGTCACGGGCTCGTACTGGATCAGCTCGCAGATGTCCGAGCGGGCGACCACCGCTCCCGGCGTGACCGCCAGGTCCCGGCCCACCTCGAAAGCGTCCGGCGCGACCATGGCCGGGACGCGCGGCGCCGCGGACAGGTCGGACGCCAGCGACTGGAGCCCGCGCAGCGCGGACCGGCCGTTGCTGTCCCTGACCGCCTTCCAGGCCAGCGGATTGAGCAGCGGGTTGTTGCTGGGCGCGGCCGCGTCGATCAGGTTGCTGAGCACGAACCGCATCCGCTCGTTGTCGCGCCAGTCCAGGTCTGCGTCCGCGAGCAGCGACTCGACCGTGCCCGCCCAGGCCAGGTAGGCCTGGACGGTCCGCGACAGCAGCGGGCTGCTGGTCCACGCGGGATCGGCGAAGCGCCGGTCCCTGCGCCCGGGCGCGATGGCCGAGCGGCCGGCCGCGATGCTGGCCAGCTCGCCGGCCAGGGACGCGCCCCGCCGCGCCACGGTCCGCGGCCTGCGGGCCAGGCCAAGGGCGAACCGCAGCGTCGATGAGCTGGGCAGGAACCGGCGGGCCACGCCCAGCGCCGCGTCGGACAGCAGCAGGTCGAGCGCGCTCGCGGCGTCCGCGTCCGCGAAGATGCCGGCGTCCGGCTGCCGCGCGCTCATCGCGCGTCCGGCTGGTCGGGCCGGCGCACCTCGCGGCGGAGGATCTTGCCGGTGGGGCCCTTGGGCAGCTCGTCGACCAGCCAGACGTGGCGGGGGTACTTGTACGCCGCGACCCGCTCCTTCACGTACGCCCGCAGCTCCTCGGGGGTCGCGGTGGCGCCCGGCTTCAGCGCGACGGCCGCACCCACCTCCTCGCCGAGTTCGTCGTGGGCCATCCCCACGACGGCCGCCTCGCGCACCGCGGGGTGCTCGTAGAGGACCTCCTCGATCTCGCGCGGGTAGACGTTGTAGCCGCCGCGGATGATCATCTCCTTCTTGCGGTCCACGATGAAGAAGTAGCCGTCCTCGTCCACCCGGGCCAGGTCACCGGTCCGGAACCAGCCGTCAGGGATCGCCTCGGCCGTGGCCTCGGGCTTGCGCCAGTAGCCCTTCATCACGTTGTGGCCGCGGATGGCGATCTCGCCGACCTCGCCGGGGGGGAGCGGGGCGCCGTCGGGGCCGACCACGCGCATCTCGACGCCGGCCACCGGCGTCCCTATCGACCCGGGCTTGCGCTCGGCGTCGGGGTGATTGAACGAGGCGACCGGTGAGGTCTCCGACAGCCCGTACCCCTCGAGGATCATGCAGCCGAACATCTTCTCGAAGCTGTGCAGGACCTCGACGGGCATCGCCGCGCCGCCGGACACGCAGGTGCGCAGCGACGAGGCGTCGGCCTGCGCGCTGGCCGGATGGTGCAGCATCGCCGCGTACATCGTGGGCACGCCCTCGAAGACCGTCACCCGGTCGCGCGCGATGATGCCGAGGGCCTGGCCGGGGTCGAACCTGGGCAGCAGGGTCAGGGTGCCGCCGCCCGCGATCGTCGCGTTCAGACCGCAGGTCAGGCCGAACACGTGGAACAAAGGCAGGCAGCCCATGACCACGTCGTCCGGGCCCGCGTTGATCAGCGTCTCGGCGGTCAGTGCGGCGTTGCGGCTGAGGTTCGCGTGCGTGAGCTGCGCGCCCTTGGGCTGGCCGGTCGTCCCGGAGGTGTAGAGGACCACGGCGTCATCGTCGTCGTCCCGCTCGACCCGGGTGTGCACCGGGAACAGGCCCGCCAGCAGCGACCCCATGTCGGGGTCGTCGACGGTGAACACGCGCGCCCCGGTGTCCGCGGCGCCCTTGGCCGCCTCCCCCGCCGACGAGTACCAGGCGAAGAGGACCTTCGCGCCGGAGTCGCCCAGGTAGTAGGCGACCTCCCGGCTCTTCAGCAGCGGGTTCATCGGCACCACGACGGCCCCGGCGGCCAGGGCACCGTAGAAGGCGATGGGGAAGGCCGGGACGTTGGGCAGCATGATGCCCACGCGGTCCCCCGGCGCCACCCCGGCCGACGACAGCAGGGAGGTGACCCGGCCCGCGGCCTCCCGCAGCTCGGAGTAGTCGAGCACGAGGTCGTCCATGCGGACCGCGGGGTGGCCGGCCCGCTCGGCTGCCACCCGGTCGAGCACGGATACGAGATTGGCCACGGCGCCTCCCCGGTGACTCGAGCTACTGCTGTATCAGCATCATGCTCCGAGTTGAGGGCGCACGACAGGGCCGCCCGCCACGATCCCGGGGCTGGCGCCTGGTACCCGCGGCCAATGCGCCGGAAAGCCCGGTTGCCTGTCCCGTCACGTTGCCCCACCCGCCTCCCCAACCCCCTACACTCTTGCATTCGGTTGCGTGCCGCGGTCCGCGTCGGGGGCGCGGCGCGCGTCACCCCCGGGAGGATGCGATGGCCCCCTCCGCTCGCCCGCGCCGTTTCCCGCCCCCGGCCGCCACCGCCGTCCCGGTCCCGACGGCCTCCGCGACGGGCCCGCGAGACAGGCCTCGCCCGCGGCGACCGCGCGCCCGCGCACCCCGGAATGAGGCTAACGGCCGCTGCCGCGGTCCTGCCATTGTGGTCGATGGGCCATCGACCACGCTCTAATGTGGTCGGTGGCCGATCCACCACATAAGACTTCTGGCGCGCGGCGCGTTCGGCGGGTCCAGATTGTCGGTGGGTCAGGGCAAGATGGGTACGTGCGCGCGCCAGTTATGAGCCCCGCCCTGGACGGCTTCAGCGAGGCGACCAGGGCCTGGTTTGCTGCTGCCTTCGCCGAGCCGACGCAGGCCCAGGCGCAGGCCTGGATGTCGATCGGCCGGGGCGAGAACGCGCTGGTGATCGCCCCCACCGGGTCGGGCAAGACGCTGGCCGCGTTCCTGTGGGCGATCGACAAGCTGGCCACCGAGCCGGTTCCCGCGGACCCGAGGCAGCGCTGCCGGGTGCTGTACATCTCGCCGCTGAAGGCCCTGGCCGTGGACGTCGAGCGCAACCTGCGCTCGCCGCTGACCGGCGTCGGCCACGCCGCGCGCCGCCTGGGCCTCCCGGAGCCCGACATCCGGGTCGGCGTGCGCACCGGCGACACCGCTGCGGACGAGCGCCGCAAGCTGTCCGGCAAGCCCCCGGACATCCTGATCACCACGCCCGAGTCGCTGTTCCTGCTGCTCACCTCCGCCGCGCGCGAGGCGCTCCGCAGCGTGGAGACCGTGATCATCGATGAGGTGCACGCGCTCGCGGGCGGTAAGCGCGGCGCCCACCTGGCGCTCTCGCTCGAGCGCCTGGACGCGCTGTGTTGCCCGGGGGGGACGGCCCCCCAGGACCCCCCCGCGCGCCATCCCCCGCCCGCCTCCCCATCCCCCTTCACGGCCTCCGGCCGGCCCTCGCGGCTGGCGCCGGCTTCGCCTCACACCGTCCGCGGCATCCTCGGTGCTGGCGCCGGCTTCGCCGCCCCACACACTCCCGCGCCATCGACGACGGGGCGTCGGCCGGCCCAGCGGATCGGGCTGTCGGCGACGGTCCGGCCGGCCGAGGAGGTCGCGTCGTTCCTCGGCGGCGCCCGGCCGGTCACGATCGTGCAGCCGCCGAGCGAGAAGCGGATCGAGCTGCAGATCGTGGTTCCGGTCGAGGACATGTCCGACCTGGAGGCGGCGGACGGGTTCACCGTCCCCGGGACCGAGCCCGGGCCCGGGTCCCGGCGGCCCGGGCCAGACCCCTTCCTCGAAGAGACCGCCGACGGGGACGGCGGGCCGCCGCCGGACGACCCGGGACGCCGACGCTCGATCTGGCCGCACGTTGAAGAGCGCGTGCTGGACGAGATCCAGGGCCACCGGTCCACGATCGTGTTCGCGAACTCCCGGCGCCTGGCCGAGCGGCTCTGCGCTCGGCTCAACGAGCTCGCCGCGGAACGCGCCGAG
>DASYXX010000748.1:0-5442 GCA_035934395.1 Streptosporangiaceae bacterium | reverse complement strand
GCGGGGGAGCAGGTCCGGTCGAAGCCGGATGGCGACAGAGGGGACCGAAATGACGGAGCCGATCATCGAGGCCGAGGGGCTGGTCAAGTGGTTCGGCAAGGTGGAGGCGCTGGCAGGGCTCGACCTGCTGGCCCGCAGCGGGCAGATCACCGCGGTGCTGGGGCCCAACGGCGCGGGGAAGACGACGTTCGTCCGCGCGGTGGCCACGCTGATCCGCCCGAACGCCGGGCGCCTGTCGGTGGCGGGGATCGACGTCGCCCGCCATCCGGAGCAGGTGCGGCGGGTCATCGGCCTGGCCGGGCAGTACGCCGCCGTCGAGCCGACCATGACCGGGCGGGAGAACCTGCGCATGGTGGCGCGCCTGTTCGGGCTGTCGCGCAGGCAGGCGGCGGCGAGCACCGACCAGGTGCTGTCCCGGCTCGGCCTGGACGACGTGGCCGATCGCCTGGTCAAGACCTACTCCGGAGGCCTGCGCCGGCGGCTGGACCTGGGCGCGAGCCTGGTCGGGGTGCCGCGGCTGCTGTTGCTTGACGAGCCGACCACCGGACTGGACCCGCGCAGCCGCGGGCAGCTCTGGGACGCGATCCGCGACCTGGTCGCCGAGGGCACCGACGTATTGTTGACCACGCAGTATCTGGACGAGGCCGACCAGCTCGCCGGGCAGATCGCGATCATCGATCACGGCAAGGTGATCGCGCAGGGCACCCCGGCCGAGCTGAAGGCTCTCACCGGGCGCGAGGTGATCGAGGTCCGCGCCCGGAACGCCGCCGACCTGCCGGACCTGGCGCGGGCGCTGGCGCACGTCGGTTCGGACCGGGCGCGCCTCGACCCCGCCGCCGGCCGGCTCACGCTCGCGGTCTCCGCCGGGCCGTTGGCGATCACCACGGCCGTCCGGGCGCTGGGCGAACTCGGCATCGAGGTCGACGACATCGGCCTTCGCCGCCCGACCCTGGACGAGGTGTTCCTGGCCGTGACCGGCACGCCGGCCGAGTCCGCCGAGCACGAGCCCGCCGCGTGAACTCGCGAGGAGAAGACAGATGACGAGCATGACCGCCGCGACGACGGCCGTCGCCGTCCGCCTGCTGCGCAAGTACGTGCGCTCGCCGCAGCTGCTGGTGTGGAGCGTGGCGGGCGGGGCGATCTTCATCGTCTTGTTCCGGTACATCTTCGGCGGGTCGATCCGGTTCGGGTCGCTGCCCTACGTCGACTTCCTGATGCCCGGCATGATCTTGACCAGCGTGCTCGTCAACGGCGCCGGAACGGCCATCGGGGTGGCCGAGGACCGCGAACAGGGCTTCTTCGACCGGCTGCGGTCGCTGCCGATGCCACGCTCGGCACTGCTGGCCGGGCGAGTGCTGGGCGACACCGTCATCGTCGCGTGGGGGACGGCCATCACCGCGGCCATGGGCTTCCTGGTGGGCTTCCGGCTGCACGGCAGCATCGGGCAGGCGCTGCTGGCGTTCGGGTTGTGCCTGGCCTGCGACTTCGCGTTCTTGTGGATGTTCGTGTGCATGGGGCTGGTGGCAGCGAACGCCCAGGCCGCTCAGGGCATCTCGATGGTCGCCTACCCCCTCATCTTCATCTCCAGCGCCTACGTGCGGGTCGACACCCTGCCCGGCTGGATGCATCAGGTTGCCGCGCATCAGCCCGTGGCCGTCATGTGCAACGCGGTGCGGTCGCTGGCGCTGGGAGATCCTGCGTCGGCGGGCCTCGGGCACACGACCACCTACTGGGTGGTCCTGTCCCTGATCTGGTCCGCCGCGATCGCCGGCGTGTTCGCGCCCCTCGCGGTCGTAATCCAGCAGCGAAAGGCCTGACGAGATCATGCCCTCGGACACGGCCCGACCCGGGCGCGACTGGCTCACGGAGGCGTTCGAGCCGCACCGCGACCGCCTCCGGGCGATCGCGTACCGGATGCTCGGATCGACCGCCGAGGCGGAGGACGCCGTCCAGGAGACCTGGCTGCGGCTGAACGGCACGGCCATCGCGGTGCACAACCTGGGCGGCTGGCTGACCACCGTGATCGGGCGCATCTGCCTGGACATGCTGCGCTCGCGCGCCGCGCGGCGCGAGCATCCGCTCGACGAGCCGGTCGAACCCCCCGAGTACACCCTCGATCCCGAGCAGGAAGCGCTCCTGGCCGACTCGGTGGGCGCCGCGCTGATCGTGGTGCTCGACACGCTGACCCCGGCCGAACGGCTCGCGTTCGTCCTGCACGACTTGTTCGCCGTGCCCTTCACAGAGATCGCTCCGATCCTCGGTCGCAGCACGGCCGCGGCGAAGATGCTCGCCAGCCGGGCCCGCCGCCGCGTCCGCGCGGCCGACCCGCCCCCCGACGCCGATCCGTCCCGGCGCACCGCCCTGGTCCGTGCCTTCCTCGCGGCCTCCCGCAACGGAGACTTCGAGGCGCTGCTCGGCTTCCTGGATCCCGACGTCGAGGTCACCGCCGACGACGCCGCGGTCAAGGCCGGAGCACCGGCCGAACTGCACGGTGCCGCCGCCGTCGCCAGGAGGTTCACCGGCAGGCCTCAGACCGCCCTGCCCGCGCTCGTCGGCGGGTCCGCCGGCGTGACCATACTCCGCGACGGAAAGCCGCTCGTGGTCTTCGACTTCGTCTTCACCGGCGACCGGGTCGCCCATATCGACGTCATCGGCGACCCCGAGCACCTGCGCCTGCTCGACCTCGAGGTCCTCCCCGCCTGAGGACGCCCGGCAATGTGAACGGCGGGGGGTTGAGCGCGAATGAGTACGCGCCAGCGTTCGGAGCGGCGACGGGGTCGTCGCCTACCTCGCCCGCCTGGCTACCCGCCTCGGCCACGCGCCGGTCACTAGTACATGATCGACCGACTCCCGTTCATCCATTTCTACTTGGTCTGTCCGCTTATGCGCCCTTGCCTCTTGGGCGCATGCGCGGGAGACTCGGTGCTGGGTGCCCGGTTTGCCCGCGATCGTCGACGCCGCTACTGGATGTGCCTCGGAGGTATCGGGGGTTGTAATGGGGACTGTGATGCGGCGCGCCGCGGTGGTGGCTGGGGCCGCGTTAGTGCTGCTGGGTCCGGCGGCGGGAACGCACCCGGCCGCTGGAGCGCCGGCTGTCCCCGGCGGCAGCTGGGGCACCGCCAGGGAAGTCCCCGGGATCGCCCCCCTCCAGCAGTCCCCCGCGAACGCCCAGATCGGCGTGGTGTCGTGCGCCTCGGCGGGCAACTGCAGCGCGGGCGGCTATCACGTCGAAAGCTCCGGCTTCCAGGCGATGGTGGTCAGCCAGGTGCACGGCACCTGGGGCAGGCCCAGGCTTGTCCCCGGCATCGCCGCCCTGGACCCGGGCGGGTTCGCGTATGTCAACTCGATGTCGTGCGCCTCGGCGGGCAACTGCAGCGCGGGCGGCAGTTATGAGTTCGCGACCCAGCTGTTCGTGGTCACGCAGGTGCACGGCACTTGGGGCAAGGCGATAGAGATCCCGGGCCTCGCCGCGCTCAACCGGGGCGGGAACGCCCAGATGGGCGCGCTGTCGTGCGGCTCGGCGGGCAACTGCACCGCGGGCGGCTATTACCTCAGGAGCAGCTCGGGCTTCGAGCAGGCGTTCCTGGTCTCCCAGGTGCGCGGCACCTGGGGCAAGGCGAGGCAAGTCCCCGGCCTCGCCGCCCTCGAGCATGGCGGGATCGCCGAGACGGACTCGGTGTCGTGCGCCTCGGCGGGCAACTGCAGCGCGGGCGGCTGGTACCAGAACGGCACGGGCCCCTCGAGGATCGAGACGGCGTTCGTGGTCAGCGAGGTGCGCGGCACCTGGGGCAAGGCCACGCAAGTGCCCGGCCTCGCCGCCCTCAACAAGGGCGGGGTGGCCGAGATCTTCTCGGTGTCGTGCGCCTCGGCGGGCAACTGCAGCGCGGGCGGCCCCTACGAAGACGGCTCGCCAAGAGCGCAGGCGTTCGTGGTCAGCCAGGTGCACGGCACCTGGGGCAAGGCCATAGAAGTTCCCGGCACCGCCGCCCTCAACAAGGGCAATTCCACCGGGACCGAACACGTGTCGTGCGCCTCGGCGGGCAACTGCAGCGCGGGCGGCGGTTACCTCGAGAGCAGCTCGGGCCCCTCCCAGATGTTCGTGGTCAGCGAGGTGAACGGGAGATGGGGCAAGGCCATAGAGATCCCCGGCACCGCCGCCCTTAACCGGGGCGGCAACGCCGACATCTCCTCGGTGTCGTGCGCGTCGGCGGGCAACTGCACCGCAGGCGGCGCGTACGCGGACCGCTCGGGCAACTTCCAGGCGTTCGTGGTCAGCGAGGTGAACGGGAGATGGGGCAAGGCCATAGAGGTCCCCGGCACCGCCGCCCTTAACCGCGGCGCGGACGCCGGGGTCTTCTCGGTGTCGTGCGCGTCGGCGGGCAACTGCACCGCAGGCGGCGCTTACGCCGACAGCTCGGGCAAGCAGGAGGGGTTCGTCGTCAGCGAGGTGCACGGCACCTGGGGCAAGGCCAGGGAAGTCCCGGCGCCGCCGCCCTGAACCAGGCCGCACGCGGCCCCGCCCGGGTCCTCCCGCATCGCGCGGAGACCGTGGTCACGCTGGTCCGGGCCGCCCCCGGCGCCGCCTGCACGAGCCAGGGCCGGGGTCAGGCTCGGCGGGCGCGCATGGCCGCGTCCAGGGACGTCTCGACATTGTTGAGGGCTCTGGCCGCCTCGGGGGCCTGCGGCCGCCATACGAGCTCGGCGGGGTCCACATCCTCGTCGTGTGACTGGAGCCACCAGATGTTGCCCAGGGGATCGCGGACCCGGCCGACCCGGTCGCCGAAGAACAGCGCCGTTACCTGTGTCACCGGGGCGGCGCCCGCGGCCAGCGCCCGCTGATAGGCGGCGTCCGCATCAGGCACGTACAGGCGCAGGAATGCCGGGGTGTCCGGCCAGCCGTCCCGGGCGTCGAACATCATCACCACCGAGTCGCCGATCCGGATCTCGGCATGGCCGATGCCTCCGTCGGGTCCCGGGAGGCGCGCGAGTTCCTGCGCGCCGAAGGCGGCCTTGGCGAAGTCGATCAGACGCGCGGTGTCCGGTGAGATGATCCAGGGCGTGACCGTCCCGTAGCCCGGCGGGGCCGCGCTATCGCTCAGGGCCGGCGGGCCGTCACCGGCTGGTCCCTGCGCGGGCGTGTCCTGGCTGCTCATGTGCGGGTCCTTGGTCAGCAGAAGACTTAATGAACGGATCGCTGAGAGCAGTCTAGCAGAACGGAGCGATCTGTTCTAGTAGACCGACGTGGGACGGCCGGGTACTTGCGTGGCGCTTGGCCCCGATCGAGAATAGACCAATGTTGCGGGCCAATCAGCGCGGTCCTGGCCTGTCGCCGTCGGCTGAGCTCCGGGACGTTCTCGGTGGCTGGCGGCAGGGCGGCGGGCCGCTGCACCAGCGGCTTGCTCTGGCGCTGGCCGATGCGGCGGAACGGGAGGATCTCCTTCC
>DASYXX010000743.1:0-11014 GCA_035934395.1 Streptosporangiaceae bacterium | reverse complement strand
GGCCGGGACCTGGCTGCCCTACCTCCTGACCACGGCCAGCGCGGGCGCCTGCTGCGGGCCGGCCGTCGGGGACCTGCGGCGACCGCCGGCGAGCACCGCGGTCAGCGCACCGGCCACCGACATGGCGGCGGCCGCGGCGAGCGCGGGCCGGAACCCGGAGACCAGCGTGGCCGGCGAGCCCAGGTGCCCGTTCGCGCTGAACACGGCGGCGACGATCGCCACGCCGAACACCGAGCCGAAACGCTGCAGCGTGTTCTGCACCCCGGAGGCCTTGCCCATGTCCGCGGGCGGCACCGTGTTCAGCGCGGTGGTCGGCACGGTGGGCACCGCCATCGAGATCCCCACCCCGGCGACGATGAGCGGCAGCACGAACCCGCCGTAGGCCGCGGTGATCGTCGCGCCGAGCGCGACCCACACCAGCCCGGCGCCCTGCATGGCCAGGCCGAGGACCATCAGCGGCCGCGAGCCGATCTTGTCGGCGAGCGCGCCGGCGGCCGGGGCGATCAGCAGCGGGGTGAGCGTCCACGGCAGGAAGCGCAGGCCGGTCGCCATCGGCGAGTAGCCGAGACCCAGCTGGAAGTACTGGGCCATCAGGAAGGCGGCTGAGGTGATGCTGGCGAACATCAGGAACCCGGTCGCGTTGGCGGCGGCGAACGCCGGGTTGCGCAGCAGGCGCAGCGGCAGCATGGGCTCGCGGGCCCGCCGTTCCCAGGCCACGAAGCCCGCGATCAGCACGGCGGCCGCGATCAGCGCGCCGACGACCTGAGGGCTGCCCCAGCCGACGTCGGTGGTCCGGACCAGGCCCCAGGCGAGCGCCACAGCTCCCGCGGTCGCCAGGGCCGCGCCCGCCAGGTCGAGCCTCGCGGCCGGCCCGCGACTCTCCGGCAGCCGGGACAGCGCCAGCACGGCGGCCGCCAGGCCGACCGGCACGTTGAGCCAGAAGATCCAGTGCCAGCCCAGGCCATCCACGACGGCGCCGCCGACCAGGGGCCCGCCGGCGATGGCCAGGCCGCCGATCGCGCCCTGGATCCCGACGACCGTGCCGCGCCGCTCGGCCGGGAACGCCGAGGCCACGATCGTCAGGCTCAGCGGCGTGATCAGCGCCGCGCCCAGGCCCTGCACGGCCCGCGCGCCGATCAGCAGGCCCGTGCTGGGCGCGAGCGCGCAGGCCGCGGACGCCCCGGTGAACAGCAGCAGCCCGGCGACGTACATGCGCCGCCGGCCGAACCGGTCGCCAAGCGCCGCGGCCGTGATGATTCCCGCGGCGAGCGTCAGCGTGTAGGCATTGACCGTCCACTCCAGCGTCGACACGCTCCCGCCGAGGCTCGCGTGGATGCGCGGCAGCGCGGTGATCACCACGAGCGCGTCGAGTGAGGTCATGAAGAAGGCCACCGACGTCAGCGCGAGCGCCCAGGCGGCGGACTTGGTGAGCCGCATGTCCCACCTCCGTGAATCGGGCAGCGGCGCCATCGGCACCTGCCAACTGCCCGACTTACCTGTCCTACGGTGGCGGCGGCCACAGATCGACAGCGACAGAAAAGATCTTCGTAACGCAGCCCGGCGGATCAGGCCCCAGGCTGCTCCTGCTCGCCCCGGCGTGCCGCCCGGCGCTCGAGCCCGTCCCGGAGCGCGGCGTTATCGGTGGACTCGATCGCCCGGGCCCAGGCGGCCGTGGCCTCGCCGGCTCGGCCGGCCCGGTCCAGCAGGTCGGCGTGCACGGAGTGCAGCGGCGCGTAGCCGTCCAGCTCGCCGGAGGCCAGCACCGGGGCCAGGACCGCGAGGCCGGCCAGCGGCCCGTCGGCGAGGCCCACGGCCACGGCCCGGTTGACCTCGATCACCGGCGACGGCGCGCGCCGGGCCAGCTCGCCGTACAGGGCCGCGATCTGCGGCCAGTCGGTCTCGTCGAAGGAGGGCGCCTGCGCGTGCACCGCGGCGATGGCCGCTTGCAGCTGATAAGCACCCGGCGCGCGCCGCACCACCGCGTCGTCCAGCAACGCGGTTCCCTCCGCGATCAGCTCACGGCTCCACAGCGCCCGGTCCTGGTCGGCCAGCAGCACCGGCCTGCCCGCCGCGTCCACCCGCGCGGGGGCGTGCGAGTGCGTCAGCAGCATGAGCGCGAGCAGCCCCGCGCTCTCGGCGTCGTCGGGCAGCAGCCGGTGCAGCACCCGGCCGAGCCAGATCGCCTCGGCGCACAGGTCCACCCGTACCAGCTCGGCGCCGCCCGAGGCCGCGTAACCCTCGTTGAAGACCAGGTAGATCACGGCCTGCACGGCCGTAAGCCGCTCGGCGAGCGCGGCGGCGGGCGGCACCTCGAACCTGATCCCGGCGCCGCGGATCTTGCGCTTGGCCCGGACCAGCCGCTGGGCGAGCGTGGCCTCCGGGGTCAGGAACGCCGCGGCTATCTCCCTGGTCGTGAGCCCGGCCACGTACCGCAGCGTCAGCGCCACCCTGACCTCGGGCGCCAGCGCCGGATGACAGCACGCGAAGATCAGCCCGAGCCGGTCGTCCTCCATGGTGACCACCTCCGGGTCAGCGTCCTCGTTCTCCGCGCCTACGGCGCTGACCTGCGGGGACAGGCCCTCCTTCGAGATGTGCCGCTGAGCCCGCAGCTGATCGACGGCCTTCCGCCACGCGGTGACGGTCAGCCACGCGCCGGGCTTGGGCGGCACGCCGTCGCCCGGCCACGTCCGGGCGGCCGCGGCGAACGCCTCGGACACGGCGTCCTCGGCCGCCTGCAGGTCGCCGAGCCGCCGGGCCAGCGTGGCCACGATCGCCGTCCACTCGTCCCGGTAGGCGCGCTCCAGCGCGGCGGCGGTGGTTACTGTGTCATCCCGCTCCCCAGCGGGGCGCCTCAGAGGCACCGCCTTCCCTCCTCGCTCGTCGCTGGCGCTCCTCGCTCGTCAGTCCAGGCGGCGCCGCGCCCCGCTGGCTCGCTACTCCAGGGGTGCCCGCCACGCCTGGCCTTCCAGGACCGGCCGGACCTCGACCGTTCCGTACCGGACGATCGGCATCTTGCCCGCCCAGTCCAGCGCGGCGTCGAGGTCGGGCACGTCCAGCAGGTAGAACCCGAGCAGGTGCTCCTTGGTCTCGATGAACGGCCCGTCGGTCAGCAGCCGCTGCCCGCCCTGCAGCGTGACGCTGGTGGCGGTGTCGACATGAGCGAGCTGCTCGGCGGCGAGCAGCGCTCCCGCCTCCTTCATGGCGGCCGTGTAGTCGAGCCAGCTGTTGATGACGCCGTCGTCGGCCGGGGCGGGCGGCGCCCCGTCGGCCGCGCCGGGCGTGGCGTAGATCAGCAGTGCGTACTTCATGAGATCCTCCATGGCGTGCTCGCAGACTGCTCCAGCCATACAACGGCGGTCGCGCATCGATATCGACACCGCCGGGGCGGATTTCTGGGCACGTCCATCTGGTGTCACTCCCCGGCGGGTCCGCCGGCGATCTCGGTGACGATGTCGAGGTGGCCGACATGCCGGGCGTACTCCTGGACCAGGTGGAACAAGATCCGCTCCAGCATGGCCGGTTCCGCCCCGTCCCACCGGGGCCCGGGCCGCCCCGTCTCGGCCAGGTCGTGGGACTCGACGATGGCCCTGGTGCGCTCCGCCCGGGCCCGCAGCGCCGCGGT
This sequence comes from Streptosporangiaceae bacterium, assembly GCA_035934395.1. Taxonomy (GTDB): domain Bacteria; phylum Actinomycetota; class Actinomycetes; order Streptosporangiales; family Streptosporangiaceae; genus JASHPR01. The sequence goes on along the minus strand of DASYXX010000743.1, from coordinate 7,392 downwards.
CAGCGACTCCAGCGTCTCATCGGGAGCGACGTGCCACCGGCCGTCGCGCCGGTCGCCCCACGGGTCGCCGACATCCCGGCCCTCGAACCCCCAGTCCAGCCAGCGCATCTCGACGTAGGTCAGGTGCTTGAGCAGCTCGATGGGGGTCCAGCCCGACGGCAGCCGGCTCGCGCGCAGCTCGGCGGCGGGCAGGCCCTCGAGCCTGGTCACCAGGCAGGAACGGAAGTAGTCGAGGTATCTCAGGAACACCTCGGCCCGCGATGACGCCGGGGCGGTGGGCTCAGGGAACGGGAGGCTCATGGGCCCAGGCTCCCCCGCGCGCGCTGCGCGGTGCGGTAGAGGTCGACCAGTTCACCGATGGTGGTGGCGTCCTGCGCGGACTTGTCGTCGCGCCACCGCCCGGTGAACCGCGGGAACCTCATCGCCAGGCCGGCATCCTCCTTCACCAGGCCCCAGCCGGCGGTGTAGTGCGGCGAGAGGGTCAGCTCGGCGCTGAGGATCTCGAGCACCAGCCCGGGCTCGAACCACACGTCGGGCTCCTGCGCCGCGTCGACCCGGGCGGGCCGCTCCGGGCGCTGCAGCGGCGCCAGCCGGGCGGGCAGCGCGGCCAGGTCGGCGTCGGAGAACCCGGTGCCGCACTTGGACACCGTCCGGAAGACGTCCGCCTGCGGATCGTAGGCGGCCAGCAGCAGCGCGCCGTAGACGCCGGCTCGCCGGCCGCGCCCGTAGAACGCGCCGACCACGACCAGGTCGACGGTGTCGGACAGCTCGGTGCGGTAGTCCCGCTTGAGCTTGATCCACAGCCAGCCGCGGGCGCCGGCCCGGTACCCGGCGTCCGGGCTCACCGACTTGCACACCAGGCCCTCGCAGCCGTCGGTGACCGCCTGCTCGAACGCCGCGTCCAGGGCGGCCGGGGTGCTGACCTCGGTCGCGGTGGTGAGCCGGAGCCGGGGCGACAGCGTGATCGCCTGGGCCAGCCTGGCCCGCCGCTCCGGATACGACAGCCTGGTGAGGTCCTCGCCGTCGGCGTAGAGCAGCTCGAAGCAGAACAGGCCCACGGGCACATCGCGGACGGCCTCGCTGATGCCGTACTTGCGTCGCCGGAACATGACCTCCTGGAACGGGCGCAGCTCCTCGGCCGCCGGGTCGAACGCGACGACCTCTCCCTCGATGATCGCCTCGCGGGGGCCCAGCCCCTCCCGCAGGACGTCCACGACGTCGGGGAACTGGGTGCTGACGCGCTCCAGCCGCCGGGTGAACAGCTCGATCGCCCCGTCGGCGGTCCGGTGCGCCTGGACCCGGACGCCGTCGTACTTGTACTCCGCCGCGCACACCCCGCCCAGCTTGGCGAGGATCTCCGCGGCGTCGGACAGCCGCTGGGCGAGCATGGCCCGCACCGGGTTGCCGGGACTGACCCGCAGCTGCTCGACCGCCGCCAGCCCGCCCCCGGCGAGCGTGGCCGCGACCAGGCCGAGGTCGCAGCAGATGCTGTACGCGCGCTCCAGCACCGGCCGGTCGGCCCGCCCGCCGGCGTACACCTGCGCGAGCGCGTCGAGGATCGTGGGCGTGCCGATCCCCAGCCTTAGCGACCCGGTGACCAGGCGCAGCAGGTAGCGGGCCTCCAGCGGGGTGGCCTGCGCGAGCAGGCCGGCCAGCAGATCGAGCTTGCGGCCCTGCGAGCCCTGCCCCTCGGCCTCGGCGATCTGGTGCAGCGTGGCGACCACCAGCGTGACCTCCAGGCTGGGCGCCCGGTCGCCGGCGGTCCCGCTCAGCATGAGCTCGGCGGCCTGGCCGAGGTCGCCGGTCTCGCGCACGCGGGCGGCGACCTGCTCCGCCTCGGCACCGGTGGCGGTGGCGACGGCGCGGACCGCGAGCTTCTCGGCCAGGCCGAGGTCCACCCCGGCGAACTCCGGTGCGATCAGGCCCTGGCACAGGTAGCAGACCGTGGGCAGCACCTCGACGGGCGTGTCGGCGAGCAGGGCGGCCAGACGGTCGATCAGCGCCAGCCGGCCGCTGACCTGCTCCAGGTCGCGGTAGGCCCCGGCCACGGTCTCGTACTTCACGCGCGCTCCTTCCCTTCGCTAGATCATGGTATGGGGCGGTTCGTAGACTGCCGGGCATGGCGTTCGAGGGTATCCCGGCCGAGGCGTTCAGCTTCTACCGGCGGCTGGAGGCCGATAACTCCCGGGCCTTCTGGGACGCGCACAAGGATGACTACCAGCGCCTGGTGCGCGAGCCGGTGATCGCGCTGACCGATGAGCTGGAAGGCGAGTTCGGCCCGGCGGCCGTGTTCCGCCCGTACCGGGACACCCGCTTCTCCGCCGACAAGTCGCCGTACAAGACCCACCAGGGCGCTTTCGTCGAGCGCGTTCCCGGCCTGGGCCTCTATGTAGAGGTGTCCGCCGACGGCATGCTGGCCAGCGGCGGCTTCCACAGCCACGCGCCGGACCAGGTCGAGCGTTACCGCCGGGCGGTGGACGCCGGGCCGCCGGGCGCGACGCTGGCAGCGATCGTGGCCGGCCTGGCGCACGCCGGCCTGTCCATCGGCGGCGACCGCCTCAAGACCAGGCCCCGCGGCGTGCCGGAGGACCATCCCCGGCTGGACCTGCTGCGCCACCGCTCCCTGACCGCGAGCCGCGACTGGCCCCCCGGCCCTTTGCTGCACCGCCGAGATGCGCTGGACCTGGTGCGCGAGACCTGGCGACAGCTCGTCCCGCTCTGCGACTGGCTCACCGACCACGTCGGCGCCCCGCAGCCATAGCCGAGAAGGTCAAAGCGATGAGGCAGGTCAGCCTATCCACGTCACGTCGGTGAGCGTGACTGTCTGGCGAGCGTCATCGATCGTGTAAGTGACCAGGCCGGCCGTGCCGAACTCGGCGCGCCGGACGTAGGGATCGCTCGTCGGGAACGTCCGCAGCGGATCGTCCGGGTATTCGACCACCGCTGACATGGTAGCGATCAGGGCGTCGAACGCCAGTCTGGGATCACTTCCTCGCTCGCTCGGGCTGACCCCGATGAGTTCCAGCTGGCCGGGAATCGTCTGCTCGGGCGCCTGCTGCGGCTGTAGCAGGGAAAGCGAACCGGCCCGCCCGGCCCCGCGTTCCAGTAGAGGTGATACCCGTCGATGACGAGCGTCCTCCGGCGAGAAGATAGACGCGGACGCTACTCGACATGGCTTGACCTACATTCTCATGATATGAGAATCTAATCCCAAGTTGTCAAGTTGTGATAAGCATAAGAGTCCTCCCGCGGGGGCGTCAGGGGGCCGCAATGGCGAAGTTCGGAATATTAGGCGAGTTCGGCGCGTCGGGTGCGAAATCCCGCCCGCGAGTGGCCGGCGCGGACCGCTCAGCTCCCGGCGGCACGCAGAGCACCCAGCGCCTGCTCGCGCTGCTCGACCAGTTCAGCACCGAGCACCCGACGCACACGGTGGAGGGCCTCAGCGAGGCCATCGGCGTGCCGCGCAGCACCGTCTACCGCCTGGTGAGCCTGCTCAAAGGGCACGAGCTGCTCGAGCAGGCCGGGGAGAGCCGCTACCAGCTGGGTCCCAGGGCGATCATGATGGGCTACGTGGCCCGCTCCACGGTGGACCTGGCCGACATCTGGCGGCCCGGGCTCGAGCAGCTGGCGGGCGACAGCCGGGAGACTGCGCTCGTGCTGCGCCGGATCGACGACGCCGCGGTCTGCGTCGACCGCGTCGAGTGCGACCACCAGGTCCGGCTGTCCTTCGACGTCGGCAAGGCGATGCCGCTGCATACCGGCGCCGGAGCCAAGGTCCTGCTGGCCGGCTCCCCGCCCGAGGTGCGCGACCGTTATATCGACGCAGCTGTCCCCGCGGCGCAGCGGGCCGGGCTCCGCGCCGAGCTCGAGGCGATCGCGGCCCAGGGCTGGGGCGAGAGCCGCGCCGAGGTGGACCCGGGCATCTGGGCCGTGGCCGCGCCGATCCTGCAGGAGCGCGACGGCCGCTGCCTGTCCATTTCGGTGGCGGTGCCGGACTACCGGCTCGAGGCCGGGCGCCGCGAGGAGCTGATCGCCCAGACCAGGGACATCGCCGAGGCCCTCCGCGCCAAGCTGTCCCAGTACGTCTGACCCCCGCTGGCGTCCCCGCCCCCGACCCCCGGGCCGCCCCGAACCGGGTGAAAGGGCCAGCGATCCGCCTCTAACCGGTACGACGGGCCATCCACCCGTTTCGCGTGGGGCGGGACCCCGATCCGCCCGGCTGCTCGACATCCCCATCGACGGGCTGAAGGCCGACGCCGGGCCGGCCGCGTTTGACCTCAGCGGATCTCATGGCACCCTGGCGGGGTGAGGGCAACGCAGCGGCCGCCGACCCCGGCGGAACCCGGCCAGCGGGGCCGCGTCCGCGATGAGACCGTGCAGCGGCTGGAGCGGTCGATGGGACCGCTCGGCACCGCCGCGATGGCCGCGATGGACAGCCGCCTGCCGTGGTACCGCGCGATGTCGGCGGAGAACCGGTCCTGGCTCGGCCTGGTGGCCCAGGCCGCGCTGGCGACGTTCGTCGACTGGGTCAAGCACCCAGAGCGCAGCCGCCCCGCGGTGGCCGGGCAGGTCTTCGGCACCGCGCCGCGCGAGCTCGCCCGCGCGGTGAGCATGCAACAGGCCGTGGAGATGGCCCGCGTGATCACGGACGTGGTCGAGGCGCAGGTGGACGAGCTCGCCGCGCCGGGCGGCGAGGCCGAGCTGCGGGAGGCCGTGCTCCGCTACACGCGGGAGATCGCGTTCGGCACGGCGCAGGTCTACGCGCGCACCGCCGAGGCGCGCGGCGCGTGGGACGCCCGCCTGGAGGCGCTCGTGGTGGACTCGCTGGTCCGCGGCGAGGTGGACGAGGCGCTGCAGTCCTGGGCGTCCGCGCTGAACTGGCCGGCCGGGCCGGTGGCGGTCATCGCCGGGTTCACCGACGGCAGCGAGTCCGAGGGGCTGATCGACGAGCTGCGCATCATCGCCCGCCGCGCCCGCCTCGACCTGCTCGCCGGCGTGCACGGCCACCGGCTGCTCATCGTGCTGGGCGGCGCCGCCGACCCGGTGCAGGCCGCCGCGCAGTTCGCGGGGCGGTTCGGCGCCGGGCCCATCGTGGTCGGGCCGACCGTCGGCAGCCTCCAGTCGGCGACGCTGTCGGCCAGCGCCGCGCTGGGCGGGCTGCGCGCCGCGGCCGCCTGGCCCGAGGCGCCGCGCCCGGTCGAGGCCGACGACCTGCTGGCGGAACGCGCGCTCGAGGGGGATCAGCAGGCTCGCGCGCAGCTCCTGGAGGAGGTGTACGAGCCGCTCGTGCGGGGCGGGTCTGCGCTGCTCGACACCGTGATGACCTACCTGGAACAGGGCAACTCGCTGGAGGCGACCGCCAAGCTGCTGTTCGTGCACGCGAACACCGTGCGCTACCGGCTGCGCCGGGTGAGCGAGCTCACGGGGCTGGTCCCGGGCGACGGCCGGGACGGCTTCGCGCTCTGGCTGGCGGTCGCGTTCGGCCGCCTCGCGCACAAGGGCACGTGAACAGTGATCAGCGCGGAGCGACGGCACAGACGCCGACCTGAGGACGGAGGCAAAACAGTGATCAGCGCGGAGCGACGGCACAGACGCCGACCTGAGGACGGAGGCAAAAACAGTGATCAGCGCGGAGCGACGGCACAGACGCCAACCTGAGGACGGAGGCAGGTTTGTAGACTTCATACAGAAGGAAGCGCCGGAACTTCGTGCGGTTCCGCATTCGTATGGCGGAGTTCTACAGTGCAGGCTAAAGGGATGCTTCTCATCGCCGCGCCTGGCCAGGGTGCCCAGGCACCGGGTTTCCTGCGCGAGTGGCTGGAGCTGCCCCACTTCGCCGAGCGGCTGGGACTCTGGTCCGAGCTGGCGGGCTGCGACCTGATCCGGTACGGGACCACCGCGGACGCCGACGAGATCCGGGACACCGCCATCGCGCAGCCGCTGCTGGTCGCGGCCGCGATCGCCACGGCCGCCGAGCTGGCAGCTGGGTCTGGGCGGGCCGTCCCACCAGGCGAACACAGCGGGCCACGAGCGAGGGGGTCTGGGGGGGTCGTCCCCCCAGGTCAGCACAGTCAATCGCCGCGGCTCGCCGACGCGGCCGACGCGGCCGGTGTGGGCGCCGCCGCCGGACACAGCGTGGGCGAGCTGGCCGCCGGGGCCATCGCCGGGGCGCTGGCGCCCGACGACGCGATCCGGCTGGTCCGGGTGCGCGGCCAGGCCATGGCCCGCGCCGCAGCAGCCGAGGCCACCGGGATGACCGCCGTGCTCGGCGGCGACGAGCCTGAGGTCCTGGCCGCCATCGAGGCCAGCGGGCTCACCCCCGCGAACGTCAACGGCGCCGGCCAGATCGTGGCGGCGGGCACCGTGGAACGGCTCGCCGCGTTCGCCGCCGACCCGCCGCCGCGGGCCCGGCTCCGGCCGCTGTCGGTGGCCGGGGCGTTCCACACCCGGCACATGGGGCCGGCCGTGGACGCGCTGCGCGACGCGGCCGCGACCGTCGCGGTGCACAGCCCCGTGCTGGTGCTGCTGTCCAACCGCGACGGCAGCGTCGTGCACAGCGGCCCGGACTGGCTGGAGCGGATCGTCACACAGGTGAGCACGCCGGTCCGGTGGGACCTGTGCATGCAGACCATGACCGGCCTGGGCGTTACCGCGCTGATCGAGCTTCCCCCGGCGGGTACGCTCACCGGCCTGGCCCGCCGGGCGCTGCCCGGGGTGCAGACCCTCGCCCTGAAGAGCCCCGGCGACCTGGACGCTGCTCGCGAGCTGCTGGCCGCCCACGGCACAGCGGCGACGGACGGCGGGGCCGCAGCGGCGGGCGACGGGGCCGCCGCCAGGCAAGCCGCGGCCGCCCGCGCCGACGCCCGCCAGGACACCCATCCCGACAGCCACGCACCGGAGTGGCGGCTGCTGGTCGCGCCGCTCGCGGGGACGTTCCGGGCGGGCCCGGGGCAGGGCCGGGCCGCCGAGCCCGGCGCCGAGGTCAGCACCGGGGCCGAGCTCGGGCAGGTGGAGATGCGCGGCGGCAGCCAGCCGGTCTCCTCCGCGTTTCCCGCGACGATCATTGAGTGGCTGGTCGAGGACGGCGACCCGGTCACCGTCGGCCAGCCGCTGGTCCGGCTGCAGCCCAACGGAACCGAGTAAGGAGAGCGTGGATGCGACTCACCGAGGGCGCGGCGGGCGCCCGGATCCTGGCGTTCGGCGACTACCAGCCGGCCCGGGTCGTCACCAACGACGAGCTCGCCGCCACCGTGGATACCAGCGACGAGTGGATCCGCAGCCGGGTCGGGATCGCCAGCCGCCGGATCGCTGGCCCGGACGAGACCGTCGCCGACATGGCGGTCGCGGCCGGCGGCAAGGCTCTGGCGGCCAGCGGCCTGTCCCCCGGCGACA
>DASYXX010000739.1:0-4082 GCA_035934395.1 Streptosporangiaceae bacterium | reverse complement strand
TCAGCGGCTACAAGGCCTTCGGCTCGCCGACCCCCGGCGTGGCCCGCTGGGGTGACTACTCGGCCGCGGTGGCCGCCGACGGCGCGATCTGGATGGGCAACGAGTTCATCCCGGGCACGCCGCGCACGGTGAACGCGAACTTTGGCACGTTCATTACCCGGCTGCCCTCGTCCTGATTTCACTCGCCCGGCCTCAGGGACGCACGGTCACCCCCGCGAACGGGCGCGGTCAGGCCGAGTGGGTGTCCCAGCCCCGGGGAGGCCGCGGCCACCGGCCCGGCCTCGGCTGCGGGCGCTGCGCCGCGACGATCGCGCGAAGCTCCTCGTCCGGGTCCTCGGGGTCCTTGAGCCAGGTCAGGGCCGTGACGAAGACGACGGGAACGAAGCAGAGGGCCGGAACCGCCCACATGATCCCGGTGGCGATCTCCTGGTCAGCAACCGGGCTCAGCCCGGCCCCGTGCGCGTACGCACGGAACCACGCCACCTGGGAGAACCCGAGGATGTAGGCCAGGACCCAGATCGTCCACATGGCCACGGCCGCGAACACCGCGCGCAGCGGGCGCGGCAGCGTGGGCAGCGACGGCGGCGACTCGACGAGCTCCAGCCACAGCGCCGATCCGGCGGCGACCAGGGTCGCCATCTCCGCCGCCGCGAACCCGGGCCATCTCGCCAGGGCATCAACGGACGCGGGCAGCCGCCAGGCGATCACCGTGCCGACGAACACCAGCAGTACCGTGAAGCCGCGGGCGAACCGTGAGCCGCCCGGGCGCCGCGGGCCTGGGCGGGCGGGAGGGCCTGGGCGGGCGGGGAGAAGCAGTCCCGCCAGGCCCCAGCCGCCGGGCGCGCCGAGCCGCCGCCAGGGGGCGCCCAGCACCAGGAGCGCCGGCACGATGGTCGCGAACAGCACGAACTGCAGCGACTCGGCGAACACGTAGCGCCGGGCGTAGGTTGCCGCGGGCGGAACGAGGCTGAGCAGCACCAGCGCGACGGCGGCGGCGGCCAGCCAGAACCTTCCCCGGGGCAGCCGACTCCGCACGCACCCACCGTACTCTGCGATAACGCGGACAGGGCGGCATGCCGTCTGTACCCTCAAGGATCTCCCTGTACGTACAGGCGCTCGTGCCGAAGTCATTCTCATTTGCTCGTGCCGATGCACGTGCATCAGATAACATGTAATGAACGAGTAATGAATCCGTACCCTCAAGGCTAAGGGGAACTGTCATGCACGATGCGCGCAATGGGATGCCCGCCAGCGACCTGCGTGATGTCACCTGGCACAAGAGCCGCCACAGCAACTCCCAGGGGACCTGCGTCGAGTTGGCCGGACTCCCCGGCGGCGACATTGCGGTCCGCAACTCGCGGGACCCTCACGGTCCGGCGCTCATCTACACCCCGGCTGAGATTGACGCGTTCATCCGCGGTGCCAAGGACGGCGAGTTCGACGACCTGATCTCCTGAGCGGCAACTCGGAGGCGGCGGTCCCGGGCCTCAACGGCCGGTGATCCGCCGTAACTCCGGAGCCTGGAGCAGCGCCCAGACGACCTTTCCTGCCCTTCCCGGCCCACCCACTGCCCTGCCCGCCCCACCCTCAGCCCGGCCCAGGCCCCCATCCGGGTCCAGTGGCTGCCAGCCCCAGCGCACGCTGCACGACTCGACGACCTGAAGCCCGCGGCCGCTTTCCGCGCCGCTGTGGGCGTCGATCCGGACCGGGCCGACGGTGTCGGGATCGGTCACCATACACATCAGATAAGGGTCCTGACGTAGTAACCTCAGGCGTATCGGGTGCTCCCCCGGCATCCACCGAGCGGAGAGCAATCCATGGCGGAGCGCGTTGGTCACGAGTTCGGAGACCACAAGCTCCGCCACATCGCTGAGCCGGGCCATCCGCCACTGTCGCAGCGTCATCCTGGTGAAATCCCGTGCTACCCCGGCGGACTCGGGCCTGGCCGTGAGCTCGCAGGTCGCGGCGAGCTGATCAGCCCCGTGGGAGGCGGCCACGCTGGCCAGGGACAGCGGCCGGTAGTCGGTCTGGGTTCCGCGATGCCCGTTCGCCGCCAGGACTCCGTCGTGGCTCACGCCAGCGTCCTCCGTCCTGATGACCGCAACCGCCTGCTCGTCCATCGGGTTCCGTGCAATCTCGCGAGGTCAGCTCTCGCGTGCCCAGAGCGCAACCGATATCATCCTCCTTGTACCTTGCAGGCGCAAGACCTGATGCACGTGCAGATGACGCCGACGTTGGCACGTGCGGACCTTGCCGGCTGCCACGTGCGGAAGTTGCCAACTCGGGGCCTGGGGGGGCTCACATGATCTCTATTGAGCCGGGCAGCGGTCCCACCGTCCGACGCATCCTGCTGGGGACCCAGCTACGCAGGCTCCGCGAATCCAAGGGAATCACCCGGGAGGAAGCGGGCTACCGCATCCGCGCCTCGGAATCCAAGATCAGCAGGATGGAGCTCGGGCGGGTCGGTTTCAAGGAACGCGACGTCATTGACCTGCTCGCGATGTACGGGGTGGACGACGAGGGGGAACGCGATGCGCTCGTGGAGCTCGCGCGCTCGGCGAACGCCCCCGGCTGGTGGCATCAGTATGCCGATGTGTTACCAGATTGGTTCCAGACCTACGTAGGCCTCGAGGAAGCCACGTCGGTCCTGCGGGTCTATGAGGTTCAGTTCGTCCCTGGGCTGCTGCAGACCGCGAGCTACGCGCGGGCCGTCATGACGCGCGGCTGGCCCGCCGCGCCCGAGGAGGAGATCGAGCGCCGGGTCAGTATGCGGATCACCAGGCAGGAACTGCTGACCAAGCAGGGCGGCCCGCGGCTGTGGGCCGTGGTCGACGAGGCGGCGCTGCGGCGGCCCGTCGGCAGCGCGGAGGTGTTCCGGTCTCAGCTCGAGCAGCTGATCGAGGTGACCCAGGATGTCCGGATCACCCTCCAGGTCGCGCCGTTCCGGTCGGGCAGCCACGCCGCCGAGGCCGGGGCGTTCACCATCATGCGGTTCCCCGACGCGGACCTGCCCGACGTGGTCTATCTGGAGCAGCTGACCAGCGCCCTGTACCTGGACAAGCGCGAGGATGTCGAGAGATACAGCGAGGTCATGGAGCGGCTCAGCGTCGAGAGCGAGCCCCCGGAACGGACCGCCGACATCCTGCGGGAGATGCTCCAGGACCTGTAGGAGGGCATATTGGCTGGCAGCGAGCTGTTCGACAAGGGCCTGCAGGTACGGCGGGAGGTGCTGGGCGCCGAGTACGTCGACGGCAGCCTGGCGAAGGCCGACGACTTCATGATGGCCTTCCAGCAGATCACCACCGAATGGTGCGGGGGGTACACCTGGGGCCGCCCCGGGCTTGACCGCAAGACGCGCAGCCTGCTGAACCTTGCGATGCTGACCGCGCTCGGCCGAGGCGCCGAGCTGAAGCTGCACGTTTGAGGAGCACTCACCAACGGGGTGACGGTCGAGGAGATCAAGGAGACGCTGGTCCACGCGACCGTCTACTGCGGCATCCCGCTCGGCCTGGAGGCGTTCAGGTCGGCGCACGAAGCACTGATCGCCGAGGGCGCGCTGTCCACGGACGGGCAGTGATCGGCAGCAACGGCCGTGCTGCGCCGCCCGCTAGGCGGCCCGGGAGGGCGGTCCGTGGCTGCGCAGGGTGCGGCTGCGGTCGGGACTGGTAGCGGTAACGGTGCCGTCGGGGAGCAAGACGATGTCCCAGCCCCAGCGGTGTACCGCGATCAGATGATGGAAGCTGCACAAAAGCAGCAGATTGGTCAGGCTGGTGGGGCCGCCCTGCGACCGCGGGATGATGTGGTGCGGCTGGCAGCCGGCCGGGGGCTGGTCACAGCCCGGGAAGCGGCAGCACCGGTCCCGCACGATCACCGCCCGGCGCAGGTGCGCGGGGATGGTCTCGGTGGCCGCGCCGACATCCAGCGGCAGGCTCACCGAGGCGGCCGGGCCGTCGAGCAGGCCGGTGCGCAGCCAGGCGGCCAGCCCGCCGGGGCCGGACAGCAGGTCGGCGGCGCGGGCGATCAGGATCTGCCGCACGGCGTCCTCGGCCAGCCGCCGCCTGGACGCGGCGGCCTCGCTGTCC
>DASYXX010000723.1:0-1924 GCA_035934395.1 Streptosporangiaceae bacterium | reverse complement strand
CGACGTCAACATGCGCATTTCGCGCCCCCATTTCCTGCAGGTTCTGACCCCCGGCCGCCCATTGTGCGGTATGACCCGGGTCTTGCCGCAAGCCCCCCGGTACGTTATAGGTTGAAACTAGTACTCCAGCCGTAGATCGTTATGTTGCATGGTCTTGGGTTATTTTGCCGCTGGTAGTGGCAGGTCCGGGCGCGGTGCTGGTGGCGGCGTCGCCAGTGTGACCAGCGGAGGCGGTGCCCGGCGTCGCGGCCCGGCGGGGCAGTCACTGTAGCGAGGAGGTGGGCGATCTCGTTGCGGGTCAGCGGGATCAGTTCCGGCGGGCCGGGGTCGCGGGCGTGCTCGATGGCGGTGGCGATGGTCAGGAAGGCGGCGGCGAGCATGGCGAGGGTGACCCACCGGTACCAGGAGGTCCAGCGGCGGACCTGGTGCTCATCCAGCCCGGTCAGGCCCTTTCCGGCTTGGAAGTTCTCCTCGATCGTCCAGCGAAGCCCGGCGACCTTGACCAGGGCGGCCAGCGTGACCGGCTGCGGGGAGTAGCAGTGGTAGAAGGCCAGTTCCCCGGTGCTCCGGTTCCGGCGGATCAGCAGGCACCGGTGTCCGGGGCCGGGGTTGCTGATGGTGACCCAGGCCCAGTCGTACCACCGGTGTCCCTTGGCGCCATCACCTGCCGATAGCCGCTGCCAGGCACGCCTGGGCAGCCGCGCGGCGAGCTCATCGGCGCGGACGGTGCGGCCGGCCCCGGCGGGGACACGGTGATCGCGCGCGACGGCCAGCACATAGGCGATGTGCTGCTGTTCCAGCCAGGTGCGCAGCGGCCCGTTATCCCCGTAGGCCTCGTCGGCGGCCACCCAGGCGAACGGCACCCGCGCGCTGACGGCCCGCTCGATCATCAGCCTGGCCAGCTGCGGCTTTGTCGCGAACGCCACGTGTCCAGGAATCCCGGCGGCCTCGCAGCGGGCCGGGTCACCGGTCCAGGACTTCGGCAGGTACAGCTCCCGGTCAATCAGCGCGTGCCCGCGCGGGGCAGCATAGCCAAGGTAGACCGCGACCTGGGCGTTCTCGATCCGGCCCGCGGTGCCGGTGTACTGCCGCTGCACCCCCGGCGTGGCGCTGCCTTTCTTGACGTCCCCCGTCTCATCCACCACCAGCACCGCGCCTGGATCACCCAAATGCTCCACGACGTAACTGCGCACGTCGTCGCGGATCCCGTCGGCGTCCCACCGGGCCCGGGACAGCAGGTGCTGCATCCCGTCCGGAGTCCGGTCCCCGGCATGCTCGGCGATCGTCCAGCAGTTCTTGCGCGGCAGCTCCGCCAGCAGGCCCAGCACGAACGCCCGGGCCCGGCGCCGCGGCTCCACCCGGCTGAACCGGGCACCGGCCCGGGTCATCAGCTCATCGAATATCCCCAGCCAGCGGCCAGGGTCTACGCTGGGGCCAGCGGCCACCAGAAGATCATCGCGAGTCGTCACAAACCCGGATGATCAGACGGCGGACGCCCCGTCTCCAGCACCGGCACCCAAGATCTACGGCGCGGGCGGCACGCAGGGCTGCATCACTTCCAGCCGCGGCCGGCGCAGCATCCGCCTGCCATCTCACGCCCAGGAGGACACATGCGACGAGGCGAGGTCTGGTGGGTCGAGTTCGACGAGCGACGGCCTGTCGTGCTGCTGTCGGAAGACGAGCCATCCGGGTTCCGGGCGATGCAGGTCGTCGCTCCGGCGGATACCGACATCTCCGGCCTGGGAATCGAGGTGGCAGTCGGCGTCCCGGAAGGGCTGCCCTTTGAAGGCGTGCTGCGGTTCGCGTTCCCGTGGCCGGGCTTTACCCCGTGCACCTGGCTGACCACCCTGAGCCGGGACGACCTGATCGAGCGGGCGGGCGCAGTGTCCGCCGCCAAGCTCAGCGAGATCGACGACGCCCTGCG
>DASYXX010000710.1:0-7472 GCA_035934395.1 Streptosporangiaceae bacterium | reverse complement strand
GCGGGGGCCGTTCCCGCGGTCGGCCCCGTGGCACCGGCGGCAGCATGTCGCGATAGTCCTGGAAGGGCTGCCCTCCCGCGCGGCCGAGGGCGCCGAATCCGCCCGCGCCGTTGCCGGCGAGCGCCGACCTGTTCGCGGCGCCTTCGTAGCCGGCCACCAGTGGCTGCGTGGACGGCGGCCAGTCGGCCGGAGCCACGGGCCCGACCGCGGGAACGGCCCCCGCGCCCACGCCGGGCAGCGCGGTCGGCGTGGGTACGTCCGCGACGGTTCCCGGCGCGGCGAACGGCCGCGCGCTCCCGGCCACCGCGGTCACCGTCGGCACCAGGGAGGAGGCGTCGAGCGCGGCGGTCCGCTGGCACAGCTCGGCGGCGGAGGGCCTGCGGGCCGGGTCACGGGACAGCGCCTGGGCGACCAGCGAGAGCAGCGGAGCCGGGAAGCCGTTGAGATCGGGCTGCCCGTTGATGATCCGGTAGAAGATCGTCTCGAAGCCCCCGGTGCCGAACGGCGGGCGCCCGGTGGCCGCGAAGGCCACGGTCGCGCCCCAGGAGTGCACGTCGGATGCGGGGCCGCTCTGCTGGCCCTCGATTACCTCGGGGGCGAGATAGCCGGGGGTGCCCATGAACATCCCGGTCTGAGTGAGCCGGGTGGAGTCCGGCACCTGGGCGATCCCGAAGTCGATCACGACCGGCTCACCGCGGGCGATCATGATGTTGCCAGGCTTGAGATCGCGGTGCACGACGCCCGCGGCGTGCACCGCGGCCACGGCCTGGGCCAGGCCCGAGGCCACCCGGGCCAGCGCCTGGCCGGTCAGCGGGCCGCTCGCGCCCACCACGTCCTCGAGCGTCCGGCCGGAGACGTACCTGGTCACGATGTACGGCGGGTCGCACGTCACATCGGCGTCGATGACCTCGGCGACATACGGGCTGCGCACCCGTTGCATGGTCTCCACCTCACGGGCCAGCCGCCGCCGGGCGTTCGGGTCGGCGGCCACCACGGGCCGGAGCGCCTTGACCGCCACCTTGCGGTGGTCGGAGTCTGCGGCCAGGTAGACAACGCCCATCCCGCCCTCGCCGAGCCGCTCAAGCAGGCGGTAGGGCCCGAGCTTGTCCCCCGTATGGTTCTGCGCTGTCATGACCTCACCAGACTACGGAACTCCATCCTGTCGCACCGGATGGCCGTGGCGGAAGTGGGCGGGGCGCTGCGCAGAGGCGCACCGCGGCGCGAAAGAAACCACTGTCATGGTCGCCGCATCGCTTTTGTCGCCGAGCGCAGTACCCCGCGGGGGAGTATCCGCGTCAGCGAGACGACCGATTTGTACTGCGCCCCCGGCACCGTAAGCACCCGCCCGGCCGCGACCGCGTCCAGCCCGGCGCGGGCCACCCGGTCCGCATCCAGCCAGGCCAGCCCGGCCGGGCCGGAACTCGACCCGTCGCGGGACTCGGTCCGCGTGAAGCCCGGGCACAGCGCGGTGACGTGCACCCCCCGGTGCTTCACCTCGGCGCTCAGGCTCTCGCTGAACGAGGTCACGAACGCCTTGGTGGCGCCGTATACGGCCGCCCCGGGCGACGGCACGAACCCGGCGACCGACGACACGTTGAGCACCCCGCCGTGGCCCCGCCGCAGCATACCGGGCAGCGCCGCGTGCGTCAGCCGGACCACCGCGGCGACGTTGAGCCGTACCTGGTCCTCGGCCGTCCCGGCCGGAAGGTCCGTGAACGAGCCGGAGGAACCGAAGCCCGCGTTGTTGACCAGCAGCTCGATCGGCCGGTCCGGGTCCGACAGCCGGGCCTCGGCCGCGGCCAGCCCGGCCGCGGAGGTCAGGTCGGCGGTCAGCACCTCGACGCTCACCTTGTGCTCCTCGCGCAGCCGGGCCGCCAGCGACTCGAGCAGCCCGGTGCGGCGCGCCACGATAACCAGGTCACTGCCGTCACCCGCGAGCAGCAGGGCCAGGCGCTGGCCGATGCCGCTTGACGCCCCGGTGACGAGCGCAGTCTGGTAGGCGAGATGCATGACACCTCTCTGCTCCAGGCCAGGCGGCCCCGCGCCGCAGGCCTGAGGTTAGGTTCCGGTCACCAGCCTGCGCAGCGCCTCGGCCGCCGCGGCGTTCTGCTCCGCGTGCGCGACCAGCGCCCGGGCCAGCTCCTGCGCCCAGACGCCCGGCTGCACCTGCTGCCGCGAGAGCACCACCCCGCGCACCTCGCTGAGGATCTCGGCGACCGGCACGCCCCGCTCGACGCCGAGCGTCATTACCCGCTCCCCCAGCCTGACGGTGATCTTCGATACCTGGCCGGGGCGGCCGCGCATCCGGTCGGACACGCTGCGCTCCCGGTCCACGGTGACGCACCCGGGCGGGAGCGCCTGGCCCAGCGACTCGGTGAGCACGCGCGCGTAGATGGCGACATCGGCGCTGTCCGCGCGCAGCGCGGCGGTGACCATGTCGAGCGACGGGCCGCCGACCTCGCCCGGGCCGCCGTCCGGCTCGGTCATGGCAGGGCCTGCCCGTCGCTGAGACTCACTCGGCACATGTGCGTGGCTTCTCCTCACCGCCCGGCGAAGGTCGCCTTCCCGGGTCCATTCTCGAGGAAACTGCGCATTCCTGTCCGCTGGTCCTCGGTGGCGAACAGCCCGGCGAAGCTGAGCCGCTCGATCTCCAGCCCGGCCGCCAGGTCGAGGCCGAGGCCGGCGTCGATGGCCTGCTTGGCGGCGCGCAGCGCGAGCGCCGGCCCCTGGGCGTAGCGGGCCACGAGCGCCCGTGCCGCGTCGTAGACCTCGGCGTCGGGGACGACCTGGTCGACAAGGCCGATCGAGAGCGCCTCGTCGGCGGCGACGAACCGGCCGGTGAAGACCAGGTCCTTGGCCCGCGCCGGGCCGATCAGGCGCGGCAAGCGCTGGGTGCCGCCGCCCCCGGGAATGACGCCGAGCAGGATCTCCGGCTGGCCGACCCGGGCACTTCGGCCCGCCACGCGGAAGTCGGCACACAGCGCAAGCTCCAGGCCGCCGCCGAGCGCGTAGCCGGTGATCGCAGCGACGACCGGTTTCGGGAGCTCGGCCACGGCGGTGAACGCGGCCTGCAGCCGCCCGGTGTCCGCGACCATCCGGCCGTAGCTGGCCTGCGCCATCTCGTTGATGTCGGCGCCGACCGCGAAGACCTTCTCGCCGCCGTAGATGACGACGGCCCTAACGCTCTCGTCGGCGGCCAGTCGCGCCGCGGCGGCGGCGATCTCGTCCTGTACCTGGCCGTTCAGCGCGTTCATCGGGGGACGGTCGAGACGGATAGTCGCCACCGCCTGATCGGTCTCGACGCGTACGAACTCGCCTGTCCCGGCCATGTGGCAGCCTCCCGCAGCTAGCTTGGACTGCGATCCTACGCAGCCCGGCCAGCAGGCACGGGGCCGGCCACCACAGGCGCCGTCATGCGGCGGGTGCCGACCCGTTGGCCGCCGAGGAGCCCTGCGCCGGTCCGTTCCCACCCGCCGCGGCCGCGGCCGCTGGCCCCGCGACCACAGGGCCCCTCCTGGCCAGCACGGTCCGGGCGAGCCTGGTGAGCAGCCGGCCGCTCGGCGGCGGATCGTAACGTCGCACGGCCGCGAGCGTCCGGGCACGCGCCTGGTCGCCCGGATGGCGCACGTGCTGGCCCTGGCGGCGACGGCCTCGGGCAGGCCGCTGCCGGTCCAGGGAGAGCATCACTCCCATGTGCTTCCCCCCTCGATAGGTGCCCGGGCATGTCGCCACGCACAGCGCTTGCCCTAGGCCTCTAGGGGACGACCCCCTTCACGATCAGGCTGGGAGCAAGCTCCGCGACCGCACGAGCCACCCTAGTGTCCGGGGTGCGAAGGGTCAACACAGTCGTGGGGTGGCCGATCCGGCCGCACTGAACCCATTTCTGCTGGTAGATGCCCCTACATCCGGCAGCTCCGACCGGGCGGCGGGACTGGACAGGCGTGCGAAGGTCGTGCGAAGGTAGGGGCATGGTCCAGCGACCCGCACCTCCGCCGTGGGGGGTCCTGATGACAAAGGCCCTCGTCAGGGCGAAGCTCTCAGCCAGGGAAGCCGCGCGGCGGGCCGGCATCAGCGAGGGCCGCTGGCGCCAGATCGCCAGCGGTTATCAGGTCGTCAGCGCTGGCGTGTACGCGCCGGTGCACGGGCCCGCGGGAACGCTGGCCCGGATGGCCGCGGTGGTCGGGGTGACGCCGGCACAGCTGAGGAGGGCCGGCCGGCCGGACGCGGCCAGGGCCCTCGCCGCGGCTCCCGCCGAGACGGACGTGGGTCAGGAACTGCTGCAGCGGGTCCGCGCGATGAACTCCGACCAGGCCCGCGAGCTGCTGGCGACGATCGCGCTCCAGCTGGGCCTGCGTCTGCAGGCCGAGCCCGCGCCGGGCCGCGAGCGACACCGGGACACCTAAGTTCGCGGAGCTTGCTCCGCGGCGGGGGGTTGAAGGGGGGTCGTCCCCTCTAGGGCTGACACAGCGGTGCTCCGATGACGGCAGAAGCAACCGCCTGACGAACTTCGGTCAGAACACGCTGCCGCAACAGCGGGTTCTGACCGACTTCCGCAGGCGGTACTTCCTCCGACCTCGGGTTGGAGTCGGTGCCGTCGCTCCGCGCTGATTACTGCCTTTCTCCGACCTCGGGTCGGCGTCGGTGCCGTCGCTCCGCGCTGATGACGAGTACAAGCACGGCCGACGCCTGCCCCAGGAGCGCCTGGGGCAGGCGCGGACGGCTCACTCGCCGGACGCTCGCGGCATGGCCAGGTGCTGCCATCCGGTCAGGAATCCGCGGACCTCGGTCTCGCTGTAACGGCGGTGACCACCGGGGGTGCGGATCGACGACAGCTTGCCGCCTCTTGCCCACCGGGTGACGGTCTTCGGGTCGACCCGAAGCATCGCGGCAACCTCGGCCGGGGTCAGGAGACGGTTCTCCGGCTTGATCTGGGTTCTCACGACGGATGGTCCTCTCGCGCTCGGGGTAATGGCCTGATGACGGAACGTAACGGCAGTAGCGCGTCACTTTCCGCCAGCGTTCTATCACAGGATGTCACATGGCCCAAGGGTTTTGCTGGGGTTCTGCCGGGCACAGGGAGAAATTTCCGGGCCAGGCTTATGAATACCTGGTTGTCCTTCTTAGGGCGACGTCGCGGCCTGGGCAGCGGTTTACTTCGCTGCGTAACGATACGGACACAGTATGTCGCAGCAATCTCGCGCGCTGAGCGTAACCAGCCGGGGGAGCACGAGCGAGCCGCCGGAGCGGCTTAGCGCAGGTCGCCGTTGACCATGCCAGCGGGCGCGACGGGCACCGTTACCAGGCCCATTTCCGCCGGGCCGGCCAGCAATGGATGCCGCGGGAGCACCCGGACCGTATAGCCGAACGGTCCCGGACGGCCCAGCCTGGCCTCGCCCACGTAGCGTACGGTGGCGCTGGCCCGGGGGGATGACCCCGCCCCTGCGCCCTCGGGATCCAGCGTGAGGTCGGCGAAGGCCGGATCGATGATCTCGTCCTCCTCCCCGGCTGCGCCGTAGACCACCTGCACGGTCACGTCGTCCGGCGACAGCTCGCCGAGCGCGACGCTCGCCCGCACGACCAGCCTCGCCCCCGGACTCTGCGGGCTGTCCTCCGCCTCGACGTGCTCGATGCCGACTTCCGGCCAGGCCTTGGTGACCCGGTCCTTCCACGCGGCGAGCTCGCGCGCGCCGGCGAATCTCGGGCCGCCGGCCGCGAGCGCCTGTGAGGACCGCGCCGCCGGGAGGTACAGCTCGGTCACGTACTCACGGACCATCCGGGTCGCCTGGGCCCGCGGCCCGAGCGTGCGCAGGGTGTGCGCGACCATTTCCAGCCAGCGGCGCGGCAGGCCGTCGGGGCCGCGGTCGTAGAACAGCGGCGCCACCGACTGGCCGAGCAGGTCATAGAGCGCGGACGCCTCGAGCTCGTCCCGGCGCTCGTGATCATCGACCCGGTCCGCCGACGGGATGGCCCAGCCATTGCCGCCGTCGAACCACTCGTCCCACCAGCCATCCAGGATCGACAGGTTGAGCGCCCCGTTCAGCGCGGCCTTCATCCCCGAGGTGCCGCACGCCTCCAGCGGCCGCAGCGGGTTGTTCAGCCAGACGTCGCAGCCCTGGACCAGGGTCCTGGCGAGCGCCATGTCGTAGTCGGGCAGGAACACGATGCGATGCCGCACCCGCGGATCATCGGCGAAGCGCACCATCTGCTGGATCATGAGCTTGCCGCTGTCATCGGCCGGATGCGCCTTCCCGGCGATCACGATCTGCACCGGCCGCTCGGGGTCCAGCAGCAGCGCGGTGAGCCGGTCGGGATCGTGCAGCATCATGGTCAGCCGCTTGTAGGACGGCACGCGCCGGGCGAAGCCGATCGTCAGCACGTTCTCGTCGAGCACGTCCTCGATCCAGGTCAGCTCCGCGTCGGACGCGCCGCGCTGCAGCCAGGACGCGCGAAGCCGGCGCCGGGTCTGCTCGACGAGCCTGGCGCGCAGCAGCCGCCGGACGCGGAAAATCCCCGCCGGGTCGGCCGTCGCCTGCTCCCAGACCTGCTCGTCCTCGGCGAGCTCCGGCGGCTGGCCGCCGCCATGAGCCAGGCCTGTGATCTCGGCAGCCACCCACGTCGGCCCGTGGACCCCGTTGGTCACCGACCCGATCGGCACCTCGGCGGTGTCGAAGCCTGGCCACAGGCCGGTGAACATCTGCCTGCTCACCTGGCCGTGCAGGGTGCTGACGCCGTTGACCCGCTGCGCCAGCCGCATGCCCATGACGGCCATGTTGAACACCTCGGGATCGCCGCCGGGGAAGGTCTCGGCGCCCAGCGCCAGGACCCGGTCGGACGGCAGCGCCGGGTCCGTGACGTTCCGCGCCACGAGATCCCGGCTGAACCGGTCGATGCCGGCGGGCACCGGGGTGTGCGTGGTGAACACCGTGCCCGCGCGGCACATCTCCAGCGCCTCGTCGAAGCTCAGGCCGTGGCCCAGGTACTCGCGGATGCGCTCGAGGCCGAGGAAGCCGGCGTGACCCTCGTTGGTGTGGAACACCTGCGGCTCAGGGTGCGACGTGATCGCGCAGAACGCCCGGACCGCCCGCACGCCGCCGATGCCCAGCAGCAGTTCCTGGCGCAGCCGGTGCTCGCTGCCGCCGCCGTACAGCCGGTCGGTGACCTCGTGCAGGTCCGGCTCGTTCTCCTCCACGTAGGAGTCGAGCAGCAGCAGCGGGACCCGGCCGATCTGCGCGATCCACACCTGCGCGGCCAGGGCCGCGCCGTCGGCCAGGGCAACCGTGACGCGCACCGGCGCGCCCAGTTCCAGCTCCCCGCCCTCCCCCCCTGCCCCGTCTCGATGCCCCTCCCTGAGCAGGGTCAGCGGCAGGCCGTTCGGATCGCTCGCCGGGTAACGTTCGGCCTGCCAGCCCTCGGCCGACAGCGACTGGGTGAAGGAGCCGTGCCGGTAGAGCAGGCCCACGCCGATCAGCGGC